>CAYSHJ010000657.1:0-2587 GCA_964430385.1 uncultured Planctomycetaceae bacterium | reverse complement strand
CGACTCTTGGGCCAGCTTCTGCGCGGCGAGGTTCCGCAGCGCGTCGTAGACCAGTGGCCAGAGCTGCTCGGCCGCGTGTGTGTCGCCTTGTTCGACAGCATTGAGGATCTGCGTCAGGTCGCTCATCCCGACCAGCATAGCCAGGCGCGGTGGACTTTTCACATGCTGACTCGCTGACGCTGGTACTTCGGTGAGCCGACCGCGATCGGCGAAGCCATCGAGCAACCGATCGGCAGTGATCGCCTCGCTGGCTGCGACAACGATTCAGCCGTTTCAATTACGGCCCCAGCAGCTAAATTCCCCACATCTTTTGGGTTGCAAGGAAATCGGAAAGGACAATCTCTCGGCCATGTTTGAAAAAGTCGGCGACGCGAGTTTCATCAAGGGTGAGCATGAGGTGCTCAAGTTCTGGGAGCAGAATGGCATCTTCGACAAACTGCGGCAGCAGAACGCTGGGAAACCGAAGTGGAATTTCCTTGACGGGCCGATCACCGCGAACAACCCGATGGGGGTGCATCACGCTTGGGGGCGGACTTACAAGGACGCCTATCAACGCTACTACGCGATGACCGGGCATGAGCTGCGGTATCAGAACGGGTTCGATTGCCAGGGTCTGTGGGTCGAGGTCGAAGTCGAGAAGGAATTGAATCTCGGCTCGAAGAACGCCATCGCCGAGTACGGCATCGACAAGTTCGTCGACGCCTGCAAGCGCCGAGTGCTGAAGTTCGCGGCGCGGCAGACCGAGCAGTCGATTCGGCTCGGCTATTGGACCGACTGGGACGATCCCGACACGCTGCGGATGTTGGCGTCGAAGATCGGAACCGATGAAGTCGTGACGATCACGACGCCGTCGGGCCAGACCGTGTCGGGGACCGCCAGCAAACTGGTCGCACGGCTCGGCAATGCCGAGTGGGGCGGCAGCTACTTCACGTTTTCGACCGAGAACAACGAGACGATTTGGACGTTTCTGAAAAAATGCTTTCGACGCGGCAAGATCTATCGCGGATATGACGTCATGCCTTGGTCCGGCCGAGGCGGCAGTGCGTACTCGCAGATGGAAGTGGCCGACGGCCGCAAGCTGACGGTTCACAAGTCGATCTTCGTGCGGTTTCCGCTGCGTAGAGCAAGCTGCCAGCTTGCTGCGAACGATCAACAGACGTCTGATCGCGCAATAAACGATTCGACTGCTACGGGTGCCGATAGCGCCAGAAGCAAGCTGGCAGCTTGCTCTACGGATAACGAATTCCTCCTCGTCTGGACCACGACGCCGTGGACGCTCACCAGCAACGTCGCAGCGGCTGTCAACCCGGACTTGGAATACGTCAAACTGCGCAGCAAGCGCGATGGCTGCGTCTATTACTTCGCGAAGGACAACCTTGAATACCCGCGGCTGGCCAAGGAGTTCAAAGAAGGCTTCGGGCGGCCGGAGTGGTCGTGGCCGAGCGGCGTGCCGAAGCTCAAGACGATTGGGCAGATCTTCAAGGAGCAAGGCGGCTACGAGATTCAAGCGACGCTCAAAGGCTCGGAGATGATCGGCTGGGAGTACAGCGGGCCGTTCGACGATCTGCCGGCGCAGCATGAGCCGGGCGGTGTTCCTTTTGATTCTCGCGTGAAAGATCTTTGCGGAGCGAAGTGCCATCGCGTGGTCGATGGTGGTCGCGACTTCAAAGGGAACCCGATGGTCGTCGCTGGCGAAGGAACCGGCATCGTTCACATCGCTCCGGGCTGCGGTGACGTCGATCATATTCTCGGCCAGCAGTCGGGGATCGTCGGCATCGCGCCGCTCGGCGAGGATGGAAAATTTCTGAATGGTTTTGGTCCCTTCACCGGGCGCGAGGCGACCGATCCCGGAACTGCCGAGCTTGTCTTCGAGCATCTCCGTAACAAACACCTCTTGTTGAGCGTCGAGCAGTACCCGCACATTTACCCGCACTGTTGGCGGACGGGGGACGAGCTGGTCTTTCGGCTGGTTGATGAGTGGTTCATCAACATGGACTGGCGGGACGAGATCAAAGAAGTCACCGAGGCGATTCGCTGGCTGCCCGATAGCATCAACGGCAAGGAACGCGAGCTAGAATGGCTCGCGTCGATGCGAGATTGGATGATCTCGAAGAAGCGTTTCTGGGGGCTGGCTCTGCCGATCTGGGTCGAGGAGTACGAAGTCAACGGCGAGAAGCGGCTCGACTTCGAGGTCATGGGCTCGCTGGCGGAACTCAAGAGCCGCGCGGTCGAGGGCTGGGACGTCTTGGAAGGTCACACGCCGCACCGGCCGTGGATCGACGCGGTGAAGATTAAGAATCCGAAGACCGGCCGGCTGATGACGCGCATTGTCGATGTCGGCAACCCGTGGCTCGACGCCGGCATCGTTCCGTTCAGCACCATGCAGTTCAACTCGAACCGCGCCCAGTGGGCCAAGCAATATCCGGCCGACTTCGTGACCGAATGCTTCCCCGGCCAGTTCCGCAACTGGTTCTATTCGATGCTCTCGCTGGCCACGATGATGATGTGGGAGGAAGACAGGCGAGCGGGGGGCGTCAGCCCCCTGATGGGTTCGGAGTCAGACAACGTTCCACCCATCAGGGGGCTG
>CAYSHJ010000656.1:0-8411 GCA_964430385.1 uncultured Planctomycetaceae bacterium | reverse complement strand
CACACACAATCACAAACTTCTCGACGCCGACTTTGGCGACCCGCCGCGCGATCACCCCGCGTGGCTTCCGCAACACACATTTCGTCTGCGGCTTCGATTTCGACTTTCGGGTTCGTTGAGCTGTGTTACGCTGTTGAGTGGCCATCTCGGACTCCTTGGTTGAGGGAAAGAAAATTGGTCTCTTCCCACAAAACCGTCCGAGATAGCCTCTTGGCAAAGCTCTTTTTTTGATTTATTGACCAAGAAGTCTACATACCAGTGCGGTGGCTCGACACCGCTTTGGAATTCTGGCATCGCCTTTGGATCGATCTCGCTGAACTGACGATCCAAAGCTTCGCAAAGAATCCAAAGCGGTGTCGAGCCACCGCACTCCAAATTGAGGAGGCGTCGACATGCCGCAGTTTGTTCGCATCGGCAACGCTCACGGTTTTTGGGGCGACCGTCTCGACGCGGCGGCGGAGATGCTGGAGCGGGAGCCGGATCTCGACTTTCTGACTCTCGACTTCCTTGCCGAGGTGTCGATGTCGATCCTCGCCATGCAACGGATGCGTGATCCCGAGGCCGGCTGGCCGCGAGACGTCATCGACGTCGTGCGGTCGCTGGTGCCGTACTGGAAGAACGGTGGACACTGTCGGCTCATCACCAATGCTGGCGGGTTGAATCCCGTCGCGTGTGCGCGAGCGTGCCAGCAAGCTCTCGCCGAAGCCGGTTGCACTGATCGCACGATCGTCGCCGTCACGGGTGATGATGTGCTCGACCTGATTCGAACCGATGCCGCCGACGCTCCGTGGCTCTACAGTCTGGACCGCGGTGTGCCAATCACTCCAGTGCGAGACCGGTTGGTGACCGCGAATGCGTACATCGGAGCCGAACCGCTCGCACAAGCGCTCGCTCGCGGAGCTGACATCGTGATTGCCGGCCGAGTCGCCGATCCCAGTCTGACGGTGGCTGCGTGTGCTCACGCCTACGGTTGGGCCTGGAACGATTGGGATCGTCTGGCCGGAGCGACTGTTGCCGGACATTTGATTGAGTGCGGCACACAAGTGACCGGCGGAATCTTCACCGATTGGCTGCTGATACCCAATGTCACCGACATCGGCTTTCCGATTGTCGAGGTCGCCGCCGACGGAAGCTTCGTGGTAACCAAGCCGCGCGGCACCGGAGGCCTCGTCCTCGAAGAGACGGTCAAAGAGCAGTTGGTCTACGAGATCGGCGATCCGAGCAACTACTTGTCACCCGACGTGAGCGTTTCATTTCTGTCGCTGATCGTTGAGGCGATCGGTCCCAACCGCGTACGCGTCAGTGGCGCTCAGGGCCGACCGGCACCAGATTCCTACAAGGTGAGTGCGACGTACCGCGACGGCTTTCGGGCTTATGGGCAACTGACCATCTTCGGCCACGACGCCGTAGAAAAAGCCGACCGCGCCGGTCGCGCGGTCCTCGAGCGGCTCAAACACCGCGGTGTCACATTTCGTGAATCGCGCGTTGAATGTCTAGGCACAGACGCCTGCCGTCCTTGGTCGGGCAGACCGCCGTTCAGCCCACAACTCACCGAGACGGTGCTCCGCCTCAGCGTTGCAGATGATTCGCGAGAGGCTGTGACGCGCTTCACTCGCGAACTAATGCCGCTGATCACTGCCGGCCCACCAGGCACGACGGGCTATGCCGAAGGCCGCCCGTCTGTACATCCGTTGTTCCGCTATTGGCCATGCCTGATTGCTCGCAACCGAGTGATCCCGCGTCTCGAAGTCGTCAGCCAAGCGAGCGCCAGGCCGCAGCGGATGGTGGCTGCGGGAATGACGCCTGCCCAATGGTCGGGCGACGAAGTGGCCGCCCTGCCGTGTCTCAAACTGGATGCGCCACCAGTTCACCGCTTTCTGCGTGACATCGCCTACGCACGCAGCGGCGACAAAGGAATCCACGCCAACATTGGTGTCGTCGCGCGTCGGCCGGAGTTGTACGCTCAGTTGTGTCGCGAACTGACGGCCCAACGAGTGGCCGCCTATTTCGGCCTGTGGGACGACTGCCAAGTCCAACGCTACGAACTCCCGAACCTCGCGGCGTTGAATTTTGTCCTATATGCGATCTTGTCGAATCCACTCTGTGTCGATGTTCAAGGAAAAACGCTCGGGCAAGTGCTGCTGCAAATGCCGTTAGCGGAGGTTTTCGAACCATGACCAGTTCGGTTTTGCTAAATGAGGAACTAGACGACGCGACGGTGCTCCTGACACTCAATCGTCCCGACAAACGAAATGCGCTCACTGTCGAGTTGATGGACGCGTTGCGGCACGAACTCGATGTCTTGGCGAGGCAGTCCGGACGTCGAATTGTGGTTCTGCGCGGAGCCGGTGCCGCCTTCAGTGCAGGGCTGGACTTGGTCGAAGCGGCCGAGCCGGACATGGCAGAACTGAGTGCCGAGTCTGTCGCCCGCACGTTTGAAGCACTGCTGACCAGTCCACTCGTGTGCATTGCCGCGGCACACGGAGCGGCGTTCGCCGGGGGAGCTGGTTTACTGGCGTGTTGTGACTTCGTCGTGGCCGCCGAGGATTTGCGGATCGGCTTTCCCGAAGTTCGGCGCGGCTTAGTTCCGGCACTGGTTGGGACAGTGTTACGGGATCGCCTTCGCGATCGCGATTTGCGTGAGTTATTGCTCTTGGCTGAACCGATCGATGCCCGGCGAGCATTGGCTGTCGGATTGGTGCAGCGTGTGGTGGCTGGTGATTCTTTGCTGAACGAAGCTCGTTCACTGGCAACTGCGATCCTCAAAGGAGCACCGGAAGCTGTCCGCCAGACCAAACAATTGCTGCGAAAGGTGTGCAACTCCGATCCCTCGCAACCCTTCGCTCAGGCGATGGCCATTCACAAAGTGGCTCGACAAAGCGGGGAAGCTCGCGAAGGATTGCTGGCGTTCAAAGAACGGCGCGAGCCAGATTGGAATCGCGCCCAGTGAGGAGGATTCTCGTGAGCACCGCAAAGACTTTGGCTTCAGCATCGACGACAAACGCTCACGACGCTCAACGTGAACAGCAAATGCGTCAGGCGGAAGAACTGTTGTTCGCCGGGCCATCGCAGCGGGGCGTGGCGAAGGAGTTGTTTTGGGGCCGATTCCCCGCCGACCTCATGCGATCGTATCCGCGACTTTCCGACGCCGAACGGTTGAAGGCCGATGTCGCTCTCCGCGAGTTGAAAGCATTCTGCGACGAGCATCTTTACCCGGATGCGATCGACCGGCAGGCCGACATCCCGCGTGAGGTGGTTGACGGACTGGGCCGCTTGGGAGTGCTCGGGATGACGGCGCCGGAGTCCATGGGAGGGCGTGGATTCTCGCAACTCGCCTATTGCCGCGTGCTGGAAGAACTGGGTTCGCGATGCAGTGCGACGTCGATCTTCGTCAATGCACATCATTCGATCGGCATGCGATCCTTGTTGCTGTTCGGCACACAAGAACAACAGCGCCGTTGGTTGCCCGACCTCATCACTGGCCGGAAGCTGGCCGCGTTCGCGCTGACCGAGCCGGAGGCTGGCTCCGATGCCGCCAACGTGCAGACGCTGGCGACGCCGTCGCCCGATGGTTCGCAGTACGTCCTCAATGGCGAGAAACGTTACATCACGAACGGAGCGATCGCGGACGTGCTGACGGTGATGGCTCGCACGCCGGTGCCGGGTCGCTCGGACACCGCGGTCACGGCGTTTCTCGTCACGCCCGACATGCCCGGCTTTCGCATCGTCGAGCCACGCATGGAGAAGCTCGGAATTCGCGGAACGGCCACGGCTAAGCTGGCGTTTACGAACTTGGCAGTCCCCAAGGAAAACATTTTGGGGCCACTCGGCAAGGGGCTGAAGGTCGCGCTGACGGTGCTCGATTTCGGCCGTACAACGTTCGGCGCGTGCTGTACCGGCGCCGCTAAGACCTGTTTGCGATTGGCTGTCGATCACGCTCGTTCGCGCGTGCAATTCGGGCGGACTTTGGGTGAATTCGAATTGATTCAGAAGAAGCTCGCGCGGATGGCCGCGTGGACGTACGCGATGGAGGCGATGACTTCAGTCACCGCCGGACTGATCGATCGCGGCCTGGAAGACTATATGCTCGAAACGGCCATGCTGAAGGTCTACAGCACCGAGGCGCTGTGGACGATCGTCAATGACGCGTTCCAGATTCACGGGGGAGCGGCCTACTTCACTGACCGCCCACTGGAACGCATGCTGCGCGACGCGCGAATCAATCAGATCGGCGAAGGCGCGAACGAAGTGCTGACCTCGTTCATCGCGCTCGTCGGCATGCGCGAACCGGGTGAGCATTTGCGGACCGTGTGGCAGGCACTTCATCGACCCTGGAGCGGACTGGGAACGCTCAACCGCTTCATCATCGACGAAGTTGGCAGACGAGTTTCGTCCCCGTCGGTTCCGATTCGATCGCCGGAACTTGTGCCCGCCGCGCGGTCGCTCGGTCGGTGGATCGGCCGATTCGGTCTCGCGGTTGAACGGGCTTTGATGACGCACCGCGAAGCGATCCTCGATCGACAGTTGGTCCAGGAACGCATCGCTGTCGCGGCGATGGAACTGTTTGCCTCGGCCTGCGTGCTCAGTCGCCGCGATGCGGAGTTGCAAGGTGAATTAGATTCCGCTGGACAACCCGACGGGAAGGCCGTGGCGAAGCTGTTCCTCGAACAATCGGCTCGCCACGTGGCGGGAGCGCTGCAGTCGCTTGGCACCGATGACTCCGCGACTCTCGCAACCGCCCGCGGCTTGCTGCACGTCATCAAATGAATGACAAAGCCAATTGACCTGGAACCGCCGGCCACTGGGTCACGTCAACAACTTCGGCCATATTCGGCAAATCAATGCGTTGCCGGGATTCTTCGTCCTTACAATAGCCACGCCGCTGGAACTGCTCGGAGAATTCGAATTACCATGAAAGACGACCCAACCATTGCCGCTGTGCGCGAAGCTCGCCGCAAAATCTCAGAATCCGTGGGCCACGATCCGAAAATGCTTGTGGAGCATTATCGCCGGCTTCAAGAACGACATCGAGATCGAGTCGTCTCGCGGGAATCTGGACGATGTAACCGTCCGAAAGACAACGCAGCCTAGACTTTTTCAAATTCGCGAGGACCGTCATGGCCATGCTCACTCCGCCACCCGCGTTATTTCCGCGTTCCGTTTCGCGGGAGCAGCGGCCGACCGGCTATCTACCCGAAGACTTGCTGATCATGCCCGACGGCGAACAGTACGAACTCGTCAACGGCCAATTGCAGGAGAAGCCGATGAGCGGACTTGCCAGTTGGGTCGGTTTGGAAGTTGGACGCCGTCTCGGCAACTACGTCGTCGAACACAACCTGGGCTGGGTGTTTGGGTCGGACGCGGGTTTTCAATGTTTCCCAGACGCTTCCGACAAAGTCCGCAAGCCGGATGTCTCGTTCGTTGCGAAACACAAATTGCCGGACGGGCCGGTTGACGGACATCTGCGAGTTGCGCCGGACCTCGCAGTCGAAGTTGCCTCGCCGAATGACTCGCTGCGGGATACCGACCGGAAAGTGGAGGAGTATCTCGCCGCCGGGGTACGGTCGGTCTGGTTGATCGATCCGAACGTGCGTGTCGTCCAAGTCATTCGATCCGATGGAACGTCGCAGCGGTTGCGAGACCCTGATGAGCTGTCCGAAGCGGACATACTCCCCGGCTTCGTCTGCCATGTGCGCGATCTGTTACCACCCCTGCTGACCGTCGCAACTTAGTCCTGTGTCCTTCTGAATTTCACCCTCTCATTGATCTGATCCGAACGAGAGGCTCGAACATGTCAACCGCCACCGCACCCGAACGCTCGCACGCTCCGTACGCGGAGCCGGACGAGTACATTGACTATCAGCTTCGCAAGACGCAGACGAGTATTAAGCGGACGGACATGCTCACGGCCGCGGTCGTGGCGGTCACGGTGTTGATCGGATACGTGCTGCTGTTCGTACTGAGCGATCATTGGCTGTTTGATGGCGGCGTTGGCGGCACGCTGCGAGCGCTAATGTTCCTGCCGGTGATGGGCTTTCTCGGCTGGCTGATCGGAGCCAAGGTGATTTGGCCGGCGTTGAAAAACGTCAGTGCGTTGTTTGCGGCGAAGACGCTAGAAGCGTCGTCCGCGGAATTCCGCAGCAGCTTGCTGAGTCTGATCGACCTCCAGCGAGCCAACCGGCCAGTCGCACCCGCGATCCTGGCCACGATGGAAAAACGCGTCGCTGTCACGCTCACGAAGCTTGACGTCGAGGACGCGATCGACAAGCGACCGTTGCTCCGCACGCTGTATGTGCTGTTCGGCATCGTCGTGGCGTTCTGCCTGTATTCGGTGCTCAGTCCGAAGAAGCTCGGTCCATCGGTGCTGCGAGCCATCGCGCCGTTCACGAACGTCACACCCGCGACGCAGACCGAAATCCTGGAAGTCAAACCAGGCGACGCGCAGCTCCGAGCCGGCGGTTCGTTGCCGATCTCAGTCCGGCTGCGCGGCGAGATTCCGAACAAAGTCTTGTTGCTCTACACGACCTCTGACCGCCGCTTCGTGGACGAACCGTTCGAACTCGGCCCAACGACAGACCCATTCCAGTTCGAGGGAACATTCGGCGAGGACGGTCAAGGGTTGTTGCAGAGCTTCTCGTATCGAGTCGTCGCGGGAGATGCTCGATCACCCGACTACCAAATCACGATCCTCACGCCGCCGTCAGCCACGGTCACTGAGGTTCGCTTCGACTACCCGGACTACATGGAGCTTGACCCGCGCACACAATCTGGCGGAGCGATCGACGTTTGGGAACGGACCGCCGTGACGATCAAGGCCACCGCGAACGTCCCGGTACATCACGGCAAGTTTGAACTCGCGGACACCGATGATTTTGCGAACGCATATCCCGGCAGTACGGTCAAAGTGGAAAATGGCAAGCAACTGACGATCGCTTGGCGAGCCGACCCGCGACAAAGCGACAGCAAGTTCCCGAAGTTCTATCGCGTAAGAGTCTGTGACGCCGACGGCAACCTTGATCCCAAGCCGGCGATCTACCCGATCAGCGTCCGTCTCGATTTGCCGCCGCAAGTCGCGCTAATCGATCCGACCACGGACCTCAAGCTGCCGGTCAACGGCACCGTGCCGCTCGTCGTCGCCGCGCGCGATCAGGATTTCAAGCTCCGCACCGTCTCGCTGAAAATCGAAAACGACACGAGCGATGTGTTGGACGAAACGCTTTTCGATGGAGCTCAACAAGAAGTCGCGCTGAAGCACGACTTTCACCTCGAACCGCTGCGGCTGAAAACGGGCGACAGGATCAAGATCTGGATCGAGGCTCAAGACAACCGCCTGCCGACGCACAACCTCGCCAAGACTCAGACACTGACGATTGAGATCGCCGATCGCGTCTCGAAGGACGAAGCCAAGAAGCAACTCGACGAACAAAAGCACGAGCAGCAGAAGAAACTCGATCAAGCTCGCGAGAACAACAACGACGAAGGGGCCGAACGTCCCGAACAACAGCCATCCGACCTCAAGCCGAATCCCCCATCGGACGACTCCCGCGACCCGATGCCGAACGACACCAATAACCAACCCGAGCCCGATGATGGCAAACAAGATCAACCGAATCAGGACGACAAGTCCCCGCCGGACAAATCCCAAAAAGAGAACAAAACCGGCAATGGCCCCAGCGGCGCTTCTGGCCAACAGCAAAAGGGTGGCGAGAAGAACCAGAAAAGGTCCGATCCAACCGGCAAGTCCGGCGACCAGCAGTCCAGCAAGAAAGACGAGACATTACCCGGCAGCAAGCCGGGCAGGCAGTCGTTGAAGAACGACGGGACTGACGACGACAAGGCGCTGGAGACGATCGCTCAACGCCAAAACAAAAACCGCCCGCCACAAGGCGATCAAGAGAAGCAACAGTCTCAGCGCGAAGGGAGCGACGAATCGACTGGTGAGAAGCCCGGCGACAAAGCTGGTGAGAAGCCCAGTGACAAAGCTGGTGAGAAGCCCAGTGACAAAGCTGGTGAGAAGCCCGGCGACAAAGCTGGTGAGAAGCCCGGCGACAAAGCTGGTGAGAAGCCCGGTGATAAAGCTGGTGAGAAGCCCGGCGACAAAGCTGGTGAGAAGCCCGGTGAGAAAGCTAGTGAGAAGCCCAGTGACAAAGCTGGTGAGAAGCCCGGTGACAAAGCTGGTGAGAAGCCTGGTGACAAAGCTGGTGAGAAGCCCGGTGACAAAGCTGGTGAGAAGCCCGGCGACAAAGCTAGTGAGAAGCCCGGTGACAAAGCTGGTGAGAAGCCCGGTGACAAAGCTGGTGAGAAGCCCGGCGACAAAGCTGGTGAGAAGCCCGGTGACAAAGCTGGTGAGAAGCCCGGTGACAAAGCTGGCGAGAAGCCCGGTGACAAAGCTGGTGAGAAGCCCGGTGAGA
>CAYSHJ010000655.1:0-4299 GCA_964430385.1 uncultured Planctomycetaceae bacterium | reverse complement strand
CCAAACCCAACCCCACTGGCTGGACCAACTCACCAACCCGCCCAGCCACGCCGCCTAACCGTTGGCAGCTCTCGCCCCGCAACGACTACGCTACCGCTGCGCGCCTGCTACCTGAAAATCTCGCGATTTGAACCAGGCCCTAAATCCCATACTTCAAGGAGCTGCTCTGTAGTGCCAACGACGGTTCACGAATTCGCAACCCGCTATTAGAATGAGACTTGCGAAAATGACCTGTCGAAGTTGAGCTTGGCAGGTTGCTTCCCAGCAGAGCCTGCCGCCGTTTCTCCCGGCTCTCGTATTTCCTCCGAATTCGACGACTGAAATCAACCATTGGACATCGGAGTCATGCCTCCCCAAATCCACCGCGGAATTGTCCTGCGGTTTCTACGACAAGGTGCCTCTGCAGCGACAAGGCCGATGAACCCACTTGCTGGGGTTGCGGGCGAAGCCCGCGCCAAGAGTTCTGCCCCCGTAGCTCAACTGGATAGAGCGTCGGCCTCCGAAGCCTTGGCTTCCTTTTGCGGAAGCCTTTGGGGACAATGACTTAGGAGCTACCAAATTTGATTGATACCCTATCTTGATACTCTAAAAAGCCCTCGCGGGACTGCCATCCCGCGAGAGCCAAGCAAGCCTTCCGGCTCACCATTTGATCGGAGGGTTTGCAATGCCAAGACAGCCGCAAGTTCGTTATTGGAAGCGCCGCAAAATCTTCTACTGCAAGATCCGCGGCCAGCACCACAATCTCGGCACCGACAAGAAGCTCGCGGAGCGCAAGTTCCACGAGATCATGGCGGCACCGCCGGAGCGCCCGGAACCCGCCACGATTCCGCGCGACCTGCTCTTCGGAATCCTGAAGGCATACGTCGATCACCTGCGGGCTTCGGCCATGTCGCCGCACACCGTGGAGTGGTATCGCTCGCGTATCCAGTCCTTCACGGACTACATGAGTGAGCATGAGCTTCACGATTTGACCGTCGCGGAGACGCGGCCGTATCACGTCCAAGAGTGGGTCGATTCGCGGACGAGATTGAAGAACGGTTCCAAACGCAATCTGATGCGCGCGATTCAACGTCCGCTCCGCTGGGCCAAGAAGCAGGGCTACATCGACGTCAATCCGCTCGCCGACATGGAGAAGCCGCGCGGAGGCAAACGCGAGCGGGTGATTACCGAGTCCGAATGGAAGGACATTCTGGCGCTCGTCAAAGACAAAGGTCTGCGTGACCTGTTCTTCGTCTCGTGGGAAACCGGATGCCGTCCTCAAGAGTCGCTCGTGGTCGAGGCCCGCCATGTCGATGTCATGAATTCCCGTTGGCTGTTTCCCATCGGCGAGTCCAAGACGGAAACTCCTCGCATGGTCTATCTCAACGACCAAGCGTTGGAGATCACGTTGCGAAGGATGGAGCGATATCCCACGGGACCGATCTTCCGGAACTCTGCGGGGCAACCGTGGACAACTGACGCGATCAATTGCGCATTCATCCGCATCCAAATTCGGATGGGGCTGCGATATTTGAAGCAACGGAAATTCGACCTGTCGGAACATGACGTCACCGCGTTCATCGAAACTCTGAAGAAGACCAAGAAGTGCCGGGATGGGGGTGTGCAGGAGAAGGCCCCCAAGGAGCTTCGTGAGGAGGCGCGAAAGAAACTTCGCTATCGCGCGGCGACGAAGGCCGCTCCCAAGTTCTGCCTCTACAACATTCGGCACACCTGGATGAACCGATTGCTGACCAGTGGAGTGGATGCTTTGACGGTCGCGATCCTGGCGGGCCATTGTGACCCTTCGACTTTGGCCAAAACCTATCAGCACCTTTCCCACGCACCAGAGTTTCTCAAGCAGTCCCTGCGGAGGAACATTGGCTAAACCCGCATGAATTTCAATCGCGGTGTCCGAGGCTTGCGTCTCGGGACGGCGACATCTGACATGCACGATTCCAAGTAGGCCGACAGCGCTTCCTCGCTCACACGAAGCGATCCGCCAATTCGGAAACAGGGGATTGAGCCGTTTCTCAATAACTCATACGTCTTGGCAACGGACACATTAAGTGCTTTTGCCACTTGCTTCGGTTTTAGGAGCATTGCTGGGCTTCCCGTTCGTCTTCTCCGCGATGTGCTTCATGCAGAGTGTCCCGGCGAAAGTTTTGTCCGCGAACTTGACGACCCGCACGTTCTCGCTGCTGCCGCAAATGAAACACGGCTTGTCGCTCGGTCCTTTGATTCACCACGCCCGCTGTTCCATTCTGTTTCATCGCGTGTTCCATGAAATTGAATTGGGCAAGGGAAAGCCGGTGGCCATCACGTGATGGTCCACCGGCCTTGTTGAGACGCACTTCGACTACTCACTCAACGTCACCTGCGACTCGCGGGACTCGACGTATTCGGCAGCGAGTTGCAGGACGCGAATGGCTTGGGGCAGTTCGGCGAGGTTGAAGGACGACGTGTATTTGACCTCTTCGCCGTCGAGGTAGCGCTTCTGCAAATTCACGCTGCGGAGCGTGCGTTTGCCGTCGTCCGCGTCGATCTCGTGAGCGAACACTGAGGCGGACACGAAGCCAATGCGGAAGACTCGTTCGGGTTTGCGGGAAGACATGGCGAGCACCTTTCGTTGTCGTGGTCATCGCGCGGCACGAGGCGGCGCGACCGATGTGTTTCGTGCTGACCATCAGCACGAAGACAGAGAGCATGTGCTCGGCGTCTCGAAAGGGGAGAACCGGGATCAACGAAGGGGCGAGCGGATGCTCGCAATGTCGGCCAAGGATCGGTGACTGGTTCGTCGCAAGGCGAACGCCGTCACATCTCGCTCGACTTCCCGATGGACCGGATGGTCACGGGCAAGTGAAACTTACGGACGTTTTTCAGGTGGCGCGGCAACACGCTTCTCTTCGGTTTGTTCGGAGCGGGCTTTCAAGGCTTCCCAAAAATGTTTGCGGCAGAGGAAGCCGGTGAGGCCGTCTTTGAAGGTCGCTTGCACGCCTTCTCCGTGGGCGAGACACCAAGTGCATTTGTCTTCGCCATAGTTCGTGATGGTCAACATCTCACACTCCTTGGGTTTTGAAGACTCATCGTTTCAATAAGCCGTGAGAACTCGGTGATGGTGAGGCACGGCAACGAACGATGAACGGAAGTGATACGAACTCAGAGACGCGGGAAAGGGGCGTCTGAGTTTGAAGAAGTGATCCATCCAAGAATGGCGGCTGGTCATCGCGATCGGCGACACGACCGTCAAACACTCGGACTCAACGAGAGAGCCGTCAGGGCGGCTCTCTCGTCGCATTTCAGTTGTCTTCTCGGATAAGACGTTTGTCATCGGGGACAAGAATCGTGATGCCTCCTTCGGAGCCACCTTCATGGAACCAGAGTTCCTGTTTCTTATCCGGCGACTCGAAAATCTGAACGGAGTCGAGGCCGTTGTGCTTCCGAGCCGCAGCTTGCAAGACGTAGAGACATCCCATGATCGTCACCATTCCAATCTGCTTGACGGCGGCTGAGGTGATGCGAAAAGGTTTGCCCTTGATGGGGACGAAGAAGTAGCAGCAGCCTTCCGCGTTGTACGGTCGGCTTTGCCGTTTCAGCACTAAATTCTTCGTCTGGTCCCATCTGAAGAACTCGCGAACAACAGTCATAAAAAGTGGGGAAAGGAAATAAATGCGTCTCACCGTGAGACGCACCGAAAACTCGTGAAGGGCCAAAACCCGTTCGTCCCTGAAACGGACGAGTCGAGCCAATCACAAGAGGACGGCCAAAGCCGGAAGTCGATGAAGTTTGCGATCCGACGAATCGCTGTCTGCGGATGATGTCCCAAAGTGTGGTCGCCGCTCGGAGTGAGTAAATCGGAACTCAAGACGCTTGAAAGGGGAGCGTCTGAGTTTGAAAAGAATGCTTCATTCGGGAATGGCGGCTGGTCGCGCAAGGTGGCGACGCGGCTCTCAAACACTCGAACTCAACGGGAGAGCCGTCAGGGCAGCTCTCCCATCGTCTAATCAATAGTCGTCAGGAAGCAGAGCCGTGATGGCTCCGCCGGGACCGTCTTCGATGAACCAGAGCTTCTTGCGTTGATCTGGCGATTCAAAGATTTGCAGGTAGTCGAGTCCGTCGTGTTGTCGGGCCTCGGCTTGAAGTTCCTGGAGACAGGCCACGATCGTCGATTCCTCGAATTGCTCGACAGCAGCGCGAGTGGCAACGAAGGGCATGTCCTCCGAAGGAACGAAGAAATTGCAGGAAGCCTTCGCGTCATACGAAATCTCCTGCGGCTGGAGTTGCAGTCCTTGCATGGAACAGGGGGAAGGAAATAAATGCGTC
>CAYSHJ010000654.1:0-6749 GCA_964430385.1 uncultured Planctomycetaceae bacterium | reverse complement strand
CCTCAAACAAGCGACCCCACTGAGCTTGCCTCAGTGGCTCGTGGGTTTTTGCACTACTTGAACTCCACTCGAAATCGACTGCCACGTAGTGCAGAAACCCGTAAACCGCCGACGCAAGGTCGGCGGGGTGGCTTGTTTGAGAGTTGATCGGGAGCGGTAGCAGACCGAAACCGCGGACCAGCGACAAGGGACCAAGGACAAATGGCAAATGACAAATGACCATAGACAAATCAACCTTGCTTGAGTTCACTCTGCCCACCGATATCATGCTGCCCGCCGCTGCATTCCGCGTACTGTCGTCGTAACCTGCCAGCGAGTCGCTGAAGAAAGTCTCCGAATGTCCCCTGCGTCTCCGCGGCCAGAACTGTCCGGCCCGCGAGCCATTCCGTTCCAGCCGCCGCAAGGCGATCTGGCGTTGCTCGCCGGATCGGCCAATCCGGTGTTGGCTCAAGCGGTCGCGAACCATCTGGGCGTTCCCCTTGTTCCGGCCCGAGCTCACATCTTCAGCGAAGGGAACGTCTTCGTTCGCATTCGCGAGAATGTACGCGGCCGCGACGTGTACGTCATTCAGGGAGTTCATTTCCCGGTCAACGACAACTTCATGGAGTTGCTGTTCTGGATCGACGCCCTCAAGCGCGCCAGTGCTCAGCACGTGACGGCCGTGATCCCGTTCTTCAGCTATTCGAAAGCTGACAAAAAGGACGAGCCGCGTGTCTCGATCCGCGCCCGCGTCTGCGCCGACTGCATCGAAGCCGCCGGCTGCGATCGCGTGCTGACGATGGATTTGCACAGCCCACAGATTCAAGGTTTCTTCAGCATTCCGGTCGATCATCTTTATGGCCGACACGTGCTGTGCGACTACATCCGGCAGTTAAACATCCCCGACTTGGTCGTGTGCAGCCCGGACGTCGGCTTCGCGAAGAGTGCTTCGCAGTATGCCAGGATCCTGGGCGTCCCCGTGGTGATCGGGAACAAGCATCGCGCGGACCACAGCGAAACAGTCGAGGTCTTGGAAATCATCGGCGATGTCTCAGGCAAAAATGTCGTGTTGGTGGATGACTTCACAATCACCGGCCACACGCTTATCAACGTGGCCGACGAACTAAAGCAGCGCGGAGCGAAGGATGTTTACGCCGCCGTCACTCACGCCGTCTTGTCCAAGGGAGCGGCTCCGCGCATCGGCGACAGCCAAATCAAGCAGATGCTGATCACCGACACCGTTGAAGCCGCCTTCGATCCTCTGCCCTCGAACATCAAGGTCGTCTCGGTCGCCCCGTTCTTCGCCGAGGCCATTCGGTCGATCCACGACCGCACGAGCGTCAGTATGCTCTTCCCGGAGCAATGACCGCCATGCCGCGCAAGCGATCGCTTGTGCGACGTCGAGAAAACGCCATGAATCAGCCATCGGATGCACCGACGAATCCCGCGCCACACAATCTCACGCCGGCGATGGAACGGTACCTGGAAGTGAAGCGGCAGAATCCCGGGTCGATTTTGCTGTTTCGCATGGGGGACTTTTATGAGCTGTTCTTCGAGGACGCTCAAGTCGCGGCAAAGACGCTCGGACTGACGCTGACCAGTCGTGATAAAGGGTCGGTGAACCCGATTCCGATGGCCGGGTTTCCGTACCATGCGCTGGAAGGTTATCTGCGAAAGCTGATCACCGCCGGGCATCGGGTCGCGGTGTGTGATCAGATGGAAGACCCGAAGCTCGCCAAGGGCATGGTCAAGCGCGAGGTGACGCAAGTCGTCACTCCCGGCACGCTGACGGACGAGGCATTGCTCGACCCGCGCGAATCGAATTTCCTGGCGAGCGTGTGGCCGGGACGCAACGGCGACATCGGCCTGGCCTGGCTGGAGGTCTCGACCGGCCGGTTTTTCACGTCCGACTTCAGTAGCCCCGGCCCTTGTGGCCGGATTGATTCCGGTTCGTCCGCGCGACAAGACCCCATCGGCACGGCCGCAAGGGCCGGGGCGACGGGGCTGGCGGATGAACTCGCGCGCATTCGGCCAGCCGAATGCCTCTTCCCCGAACATCTTAAAGCCGACGAGCGGCTGCGGCCGATCCTCGCGCGGCAGGGAATGTTGGCCACGCCGCGCGCCCCGTGGTGCTGGGCCGAGGAAGCCTGTCGGCAGACGCTCCTGAAACATTTCGGCACGGCGACGCTGGAAGGCTTCGACCTGCAAGCCGATGCGCCAGGCGTGACGGCGGCCGGAGCGTTGCTCGAATACGTGCAGGAGATGCAGAAGTCATCGTTGTCTCACGTCTGCCGGCTGGAGCCGTATCGTCGCGGCACGTCGTTGATCATCGACGAAGCCACGCGAGCGAGTTTGGAACTCACGCGAACGATGCGCGATGGCAAGCGAGAAAACAGCCTGCTGGCGAACCTCGACGAAACCGTGTCGCCGATGGGAGCAAGATTGTTGGCCGAATGGTTGTCGAATCCGTTGACCGATATTGTCGCGATCAATCGTCGGCTCGATTCCGTCGAAGAGTTGACGCGCGACTCAGTTTTTTCACGCGATCTGCGCGAGTTGCTGGCTGAGACTTACGACCTGCAACGTCTCACGGCGAAGGTCGCCACCGGCCGAGCATCGCCGCGAGACCTCGGCAGTCTCACGCGGTCGCTGGCCTTGCTGCCGAAGCTGAAAGCCAAACTCGCGGGTCGACAGAGCGACGGACTGCGAACGCTGGAAGCGAATCTCGACCTGTGTGCCGAAGTCCGAGCCGACATCGACGGCGTGCTGGTCGAAGAACCGCCGCTGCTGACGACCGACGGCGGTGTGATTCGTTCGGGCTTTCATCCCGACCTCGATGAACTGCGCGAGCTGGCTCGTGGCGGCAAAGAGTGGATTGCAACGTACCAAGCCAAGGAATCCGAACGGCTCGGCTTGCCGAACTTGAAGGTCGGCTTCAACAAGGTCTTCGGCTACTACCTGGAAGTCACCGCCGCTCAAGCCGCGAAGATTCCCGCCGAGTATATCCGCAAACAAACGCTCAAGAACCAAGAACGCTTTATCACGCCGGAGCTGAAGGAATACGAAGAAAAAGTCCTGCGCGCCGAAGAACGAGCGATCTCGCTCGAACAAGAACTCTTCGCCGCGCTGCGTGATCGCGTCGCCCGCGCGACCGCTCGACTCAAGCAAACCGCCGATGTGCTTGCCGAAGTCGACGTGTTGGCCTCGCTCGCGACGCTCGCCGTCAAGCAGGGTTACTCGCGCCCCGAACTGACCGAAGAACCGATCCTCGACATCCGCGAAGGTCGACACCCGGTCCTCGACAAGCTGATGCCCGCCGGATCGTTCGTGCCGAATGACGTGCGGCTTGGGATAAGTCAACAGGCGAGCGGGGGGCGTCAGCCCCCCGGTACGAGCGCGGATGAACCGCCAATCGCCAGCCCCCATTCAACCGGGGGGCTAACGTCCTCCGCTCGCCAGGGCGGTAAAGCCGCCGGCCGTGTGCAACTCATCACCGGCCCCAACATGGCCGGTAAGAGCACCTACATCCGACAAGCCGCGTTGCTGACAATCATGGCTCAGATCGGGTCGTTCATTCCGGCCAGCGAAGCTCGCATCGGCATCGCCGATCGCATCTTCGCCCGTGTCGGCGCGAGCGACGAACTCAGCAAAGGCCAAAGCACGTTCATGGTCGAGATGATCGAGACCGCTCGCATTTTGAACTCGGCGTCGGAACGGAGCCTGGTGATCCTCGACGAGATCGGCCGCGGCACGAGCACCTATGACGGCATCTCGCTGGCCTGGGCCGTCACCGAGTTTCTGCACGACACCGTGCGCTGTCGCACGCTGTTCGCCACGCACTACCACGAACTGACCGAGCTGACCAAGACGCTGCCACACGCCAGCAACTGGAACGTGGCCATTCGCGAGCAAGGAGACGAGATTATCTTCTTGCACAAGATCGTCGAAGGCCCGGCCGACAAGAGCTACGGCATCCACGTCGCCAAGATCGCCGGCTTGCCCCGCGACGTGATCGAGCGTGCTCAAGTCATCCTCGAACAACTCGAAGCGGACCACATCGACGAATCCGGCCGCGTGAAAATCCCGCCACGCCCGCGAAAATCGCGGTCGCGCCAGTTGTCGCTGTTCATTGAGCCCGATCACCCCGTGATTGAGAAACTCAAGTCGCTAGACCTTGATCAACTCACACCCATCGCCGCCTTGCAAAAACTGACCGAGTTCCGGCAGGAGCTGTCGAAATGACAGCAAATCGGACTTGAGAAGGAATCAAAGAATGAAACACACGTCACAATGGCTCAGGCAAAACTTGATTGGTTGTTCGTCGATGCGGAATGGGAATCGCCAATCGATTGATCGGCATGCTTATTGTGCTGGAACCAAGTGGATCTCCTTGAGGTCCATCAGGTGATTCTTCAGCGTCTCGCTCGCTCGCACGATGAAACGGTGCTCGCCAACCGACAGATTGACTTCACCCAAGATGGCGGACTGATAATTCTCCCAGGTGCCCGTACCGGCGACTTTCGCTCTTAGCGACTGCCCGGCGACCTCGAAGACGATCTGATTGCCGGCGGTTCCGTTGTCGCAGGCGTAGTTCACTCGCACGGAATACTGGTCCGACTTGGCCACGCGGATCGTCCAGGTGGCTCGATCATCGACGCTCCCCCAGTAGCCCAAGTTCTTGAACTGCGACTCGAAGACCAGCGTCTGGCCATAAATCTCGGCGTTGGTCGCGGCAAGTCGCAGGCTGCCGTCGGCGGACGGTTGCACGACTTCGGGCGTATTGCCGTCGAATTTCTTCGGCGGCGGACCGGACGATTGCACGAAGGCGATAATGTCCGCGAGTTCGCTCGGCGAGACGTCCTTCTCAAGACCTTCGGGCATGAACGATTTGTTCGAGCTGACGAATTCGTCAAGTTCCGCACGTAACAACGTGTGCTGTTTGCCGTCGGCGGCGATGAGCGTGATGCTGTTACCGGTCTCGGCCGCGATCAGGCCGGAGAAGACTTGCCCCTGCCTGTTGACCGCCGTGTACGCCAGGAATTTCGCTTCGACCGCCTTGTTCGGATCGAGGATCGCGGTCAGCAGCGCGGCCGTCGATTTGTCCGTCAGCGACATCAAGTCCGAGCCGACCGACGTGCCGATGTCCTTCAGTTTGTGACACGTCGCGCAGCGTTTCTTGAAGACTTCGGCCCCGTTGCTTGCATCAGCGGCCGCGTTGAGCTCTTTCAGCTTCTCCGCGAACTCGGCCACGATCTTTTGCCGATCCGCATTGGCTGAGACTTCGAGAAGCTTCGCCGCTCGCACGCGGATGGTGTCGTTTGAGTGAGCGATCAATCGTTGTCGCCGCGCGGCGTCAATGTCGGACGGTGAAATCGTCTTGGCGGCGATCTCGTCCAGCAGCTTGTCGGTCCAAGCGGGACGACTGAGCAACGCGTCGAGCACTTGTGCACGCCGGGAAGGCGTGAAGGTTCGCCAGCCGGACAGCAGCGCGGCGGCCGAGTCGGCATGATTGATTCGTGCGAGCGTCGTCACGGCGGCCGTCTGCAATGGCACGGGAGTCTGCGGGACCAGCAGCGTGCCGATCAATTGGGCGTCCTCCGCGCGGCGTCGCGGTTCCCGCCCAAGTAACGGCAGCGCGGCGATCGCTTCGTCGGATTGCGAATTTGAGATTTCAGATTTGAGATTTGAAATCTGAGATTTGAGATTTGAGATTTGCTTCCGAGCAGCGTCGATGCGTTCGGCTAATTGTTGTTGAGCACGCGCGAGCCGCTGCGGACTGACGTCTTTCAACTGACTCAACGACGTTCCGCGCCGGTCCAAACTTTCAAGCATCTGAGCCAGCACAACCGGCTGCGACTCGCTGGTCGCCGCGCCACTCAGAACGTGCTCAATCAAACTGAGTAACGCCTGATCGCTGCCGAGCGTCGAAGCCAAGCCGAGCAACGTACTCGCCAACTGCGGCGGCAACGTAGGCGATGTCGCTCCGCGACTCGCATTCGGTTCCAACGCGGACGACTCGAACACGTTGGCCACGACGCTGTCGACGTTCCTCGCATGAATCGAACTCATCGCCGCCGCGACGAGGCATTTGTCTTCCCGCTCCCGATACAGCAGCTTGCCGAGTTCGTTGCCGAGCGACCTGAACCTCGGATGCCCCAGCGTGTACGCGAACTGCATCCGCACGAACGGATCAGGATCACGGCCGATTACCGACAGTTGGTTGACGAGTGGGTCTGGCCGTTCGCCTTCCAGGTTCTCCACGGCCTGCAACGCTCGCCGACGGACCGCCGGATGGAGATCACTCAAGGCTCGCTGAGCATCTGCAAGCGACACGCCGCGCAAGCCGTCCAGCAGCGAGATCGCGTGCAGTCGGGCGAGCGGCGATGGCCCGTCCGCGACGATCTTGCGCAACGACTCCAGAATCGCGGAGCCATTCGCAGTGTGTCGCCACAACAACACTCGATGCGCCATGTCGCGTTGCCAGCCATTCGGTGAACTGAGTAGGTCGAGCAAGTCGGCGTCGGTCGCCTGGTTGTGTTGCACGCGGCTCGCGTGCGGCTGGGCTTGCACGCGAGCCGCGTGCGCCACAGGCAACACTCGATAAATCCTTCCCTTGTCGTGTCCCGCTCGCAAGTCGAGCTTTTCTTGCATGGCGGGGGGGATGTACTGCGGGTGCTCGATGACTTGGCGGTACATGTCGGCGATGTAGAGCGCTCCGTCCGGACCGGTCTTGATCTGCGTCGGCCGGAACCAATTGTCTCGCGAAGCGA
>CAYSHJ010000653.1:0-2024 GCA_964430385.1 uncultured Planctomycetaceae bacterium | reverse complement strand
GTCGCCGAGACGGCCTTTCGACAGGTTCACAATCAGGATCGCATCGCCCCGATCCATGATGTCGCGAAGGTCGATCGTGGAGCGGCTCTGTCCGATTATCGCTCTCAGGATCGGATTGCTCAGGAATTGTCGAATCTTGTTCTCGACCGGAGCGATGGCTTCGATTCGGTAGCGGGCGTTCCAACTGGCGAAGGTGTTCAGCCAGAAGTGGCGCACGGCGGGATCAGTCAATCGGCCAGTGACGGTCATCCGAAACCCCGCGTCGGTCAGCAACCGTTGCAGGCTGACGAGCGTTGAACCTGGCGATTCCAACAGCGCGAGCAAACTGTTTCGCAGGATGTCCTCCATGCGAGGCCCGAAGAACTCGCCGAACTGCCGCTTGAGCACAGTCAGCACGCCGTCAGCCACCAGCGGGCGCTGTTGCGGTTGCCGACACGCGAGCGGGTTGAAGGCGACCGGATACTCGCGATCGGCAGCGTCGAACAGGATCACGTCATTCGTGCGATGCTTTGGGATCAGCTCCAGCAGTGTCTCGGCCAAGTCGCCGTGTGGATCGACCAAACACACGCCCCGTCGCGACTGGATGTCATCCACCAGCATGTTCAGAAGCAGCGTGCTCTTGCCCATGCCGGTCTTGCCGACGACGTAGAGATGCCGTCGCCGGTCGTCGAGGCGTATGCCAAACCGCTGCCGCTCGCCCCGAAACTTCACGCGCCCCAGCAGCGTGACGCCCGGTTCCCTTTCCTTTGCGGGGAGAGAAATCGGTGGTTCCAACTCCCGAAACGGTGCCGTCCGCAGCTTTGCAGTGCGGACATTCGCTGTCGGCGGATGCCAGAGCGTGGCGAGTTCCTCGGCCGACAGGAGAAAGCCGCGTCCGTTCCGTTTCGGGACGCCGCATCGCGGCTTGGACATCTCAAAGACAATTCGATGCGACGTGAACCGCCCGAACGCGCCTGCCATTGTGCTCAAAGCCTCGCGAGCCACCGCCTCTTCGCTCGTGTCACAGCGGGCCGTCAGCACAAGCTGAGTCTCGAAGAGATGCTTGCACAACTTGTCGCGAGCTTCGGCCGCGTCATGGGACGATTCGCCGCGACGAGCCAAATGGCCGACGATCCGAGCGACAGCTCGAACATACCACCGCCGACTTCTCGCCCGCTTCGCGTACCAGTGCGCGAGCCGATCCCAGCGGAAGCCTCGCTCAATCCGAGCGACAACTCGCCCGGCTGCGCGATACCAACTCGCTCGGCAAGGCCGAATGACGAGAGCAATTCTGGCATCGACGCAACCCTTGGGCCTCGCTCGCAACGCCGAAAGTAGTCCCGCGAGCGGATCAGCCAGTTCCCGATGGAGCAAGTCTTCAAACTGCCGATGGGTTTTCAGCGGAAACACATCCGGCGAAAGCCGCAGCGTCGCCGACCAGACCTGTTCTGTGGTGTCTCGAACTTCATCGGCCAATGTCGTGAGCGTGCAACCGGGATAGGCGTCGGCGAATTCGTGCATGAACGTCGCGGCCAACCCCGCCGGAACTCGGACGAACGGTCCCACAGTCCCCTGATGCGAGCCAAATTCCAGGCACACCCATTGCCGCTGCCGATTGGTTTCGTGAAGCGAGTTCAACACCGCCTCGGCATAACGTGGGCCTCGATCATTGTCGACGATGGCGGAGACTTGGAAGAGCACGGACGGAGCATACCAGTTCTTATCTCTCACCCGATGAGCTGCGGACATCGACAGTAGGTTCATTACCTCGCGCAGGTGTGAGAGAACCGACCTTGCACGCTTGATTGTTTCGAGGAAGCGGGAAATCTTCCCACGAAAGTCTTGGGTGAGAAGGCAATCTTGGCTTAGAATCTGGTTCGGCGATGTTTTTTGGAGTTTTGGGAGAATGCGTCATGACCGTTACTGCGCTTGTGCAACGTGTGAATCAGAATCGGTATCGAGCGGCGACAACTCACCCAGTGGCGTTGGAGGTCGAGGCCGCTTCGCGCGAAGAGGCATTGAGCGACCTGCGCGAGTTGGCGACC
>CAYSHJ010000652.1:0-7804 GCA_964430385.1 uncultured Planctomycetaceae bacterium | reverse complement strand
GTCGTGCAGCACGTACGGTCCGAAGCGACCGATCCCGGCGGAGACGATCTTGCCGGTTTCGGAGTGCGTGCCCAACTCGCGCGGAAGTGACAGAAGTTTCAGCGCGAGGTCTTGCGTCACGGTGCTGGGATCGATGTTTTTCGGGATACTGACTCGCTTCGGCTTCGGTTGGCCTTCGACGACATCGCCGACTTGCAGGTACGGCCCGAAGGGACCGTTGAGCGAATAAATCGGCAGTCCGTCCGGGTGCATTCCGAGCGACACCGGGCCTTGCTTCTTCAGCGCGAGCAATTTCTCCGCCAGATCGTTGGTGATGTCGGCGGGGGCAAGATCGCTCGGGATTGACGCGGTTTCCGGTTCGCCGTCGGTTTCCTTTTGCAGAAATGGGCCGTAACGGCCGACTCGAACTTTCGCGTCCAGGCCGCTTAATTCGAGCGTGCAAGCGTCGCGCGGGTCGATCAACTCTTCGTGGGCTTTAACCTGTTCATCGAGTCCGCTCGCGCCGCAGTAAAATCCGCGCAGGTACGGCAGACGCTCGGCCGTGCCGCTGGCGACTTCGTCGAGTTGTTCTTCCATCTGCGCGGTGAAGCCGACATCGACGAGATTCGGAAAATGCGTTTCGAGCAGCCGCGTTACGGCCATCGCGGTAAACGTCGGAATGAGTTGATTGCCACTCTTGCGTACGTAGCCGCGGTCTTGCACGGTGCTGATGATGCTGGCGTAGGTCGACGGCCGGCCGATGCCGTTGGATTCCAGTTCGCGGACCAGCGTGGCTTCGGTGAATCGAGCCGGCGGCTTCGTTTCGTGCTTCAACGATTCGAGTTGATTCAGCGAGACGACTTCTTGTTCGCGCAGTGGCGGCAGCGCGGCCTCTTGATCGTCGAGGGCCGCTTCGGGATCGTCGATTCCTTCGACATAGGCGCGGAAGAAGCCGGGGAACACAACGTGTCGTCCGGTCGCGCGGAATTCGGCGTCGCTGGCGTTGATCGTGGCGGTGATGAATTGCAGCCGCGCCTCGGTCATTTGCGTGGCCATCGTCCGCATCCAGATCAGCGTGTACAGCCGCGCGGATTGGCCCGATAGGCCCTGTTCATCAGCGGTGAGCATTTGTTTTCCGGCGGGGCGAATCGCTTCGTGAGCTTCTTGCGCTCCCTTCGCCTTCGTCGTGTATTGCCGCGGTTGAGGGCTGAGATAATCGGTGCCGTACTTCTCTTGGATACGTCGCCGCGAGGCACCGATCGCTTCGCCGGAGAGGTTGACGCTGTCCGTTCGCATGTAGGTGATGTGGCCGTCTTCGTACAACCGCTGGGCAATTTGCATCGTTTCCTTGGCCGAGAGGCCGAGCTTGCGATTCGACTCTTGTTGCAACGTGCTGGTCGTGAACGGCGGATAGGGCCGGCGGATTTCGCTCCGTTCTTTGACGCTGGTGACTTGCCACGGCACAGTGGCCAGGCGATCGCGCAAGGCTTCGACTTGCGGCTGATCGAGCAACAGCACGTCGGTACCGGGTTTCAATTTGCCGGTGTTTTCGTCGAAGTCCTTGCCGGAGGCGACTCGCTGGCCGGCGACGGAAACCAACTCGGCGGCGAATTTCGCGGAAGTGTCATTCGCGAGACTGGCCTTGAGATCCCAATACGTCGCGCTGCGGAAAGCCAACCGTTCCAATTCTCGCTGCACGAGCACTCGCACGGCCACTGATTGAACTCGCCCCGCCGAAAGCTTGGGAGCGATCTTCTTCCACAGCAGCGGGCTGAGCCGATATCCGTACAGCCGATCGAGCACGCGTCGTGTCTCCTGCGCGGCGACCAGGTTCTCGTCGAGCATGCGTGTCGAATTGATCGCTTCTTGAATCGCCTCCTTGGTGATTTCGGAAAATACCATCCGCCTGACGGGCACTTTCGGTTGGAGCACTTCGGACAGATGCCAGCCGATGCTTTCGCCTTCGCGGTCTTCGTCCGTCGCGAGGATCAGTTCATCGGCGTTCTTGAGCGCGTCTTTGAGTTCCGAAACGATCTTCTTTTTTTCCGGAGGGACGATGTAGAGGGGCTCGAAGTCTTTGTCGAAGTTCACCCCGAAGCTGGCCCACGGTTCCTTTTTCAATGCGGCGGGGATTTCTTTGGCTCCATTGGGTAGGTCGCGGACGTGCCCCATGCTGGCGAGCACTTTGTAGCTCGGTCCCAAGAAGCCGCTGATTTTTTTGGCCTTCGCCGGTGACTCGACGATCACCAATCCTTTCAAACGCTTTCCGGCCACACTGTATTCCTTCGTTGATTTCCGCAGGACGGACATGCTTGTCCGTCCGGGTCGGACAGGACGTCCGACGGGCTTTTCTCGGCGACTTCGGCCCGCGAGCCGCATGCTCTGCGGGGGCAGACCTTGTCGCTCAACACCCCCCGGCTACAATCCGATCCGCTGTCGGCCGGGGCAAAGAGCGGGAATACGTACTCGCCCGTTTCTTCGGCTGTCAAGGACTGATGGCGCGCCGCTCCCGGCAGACGGTTGGACGGCGCCGCGTCACATCACCTATTTTGAGGTGCGTCGTATGGCTCATTCGATGAACTTTTTCCGCCGCAATCTCAAGCCGTTGATGGCGGCGACGACGTTGATGGCCATGATCTCGTTCGTGTTCATGGACGACTCGATGGCATCGCACAGCCGCCTGCTGATTCCACTGGTGTTCGGCATGTTTGCCGGCGGAGCCGCGTTCGTTTGGGGCACTCGCAGCGGCCGCCAGAACGAATTTCTGGCGATGGGTTTTGTCGTCGGCATCGTCTTCGGACTGATCATCACCACGTTCAGTTCGCGCGACGACGCCAGTCAGGCCTCGGTGGCCGGGCTGACTCAGCGAGACATTGTCAACTTGAAGAGCCGCCGGGAAACGGCCAATCGGATCGTCGCCTCGCTGTATCGAAAATCGCATCCAATCCCGAAAGAGGTGTTCGATCGCGGCCCGTTCATGTTGCAATTCTATCAAATGCAGATGGAGCAAGCTCTCAGCCGCGTGCAGTTCAATTTCGGACGCGACCTGGAACAAGATGTCGTCTTCGGGCACTTGCTGCGGCAAGAGGGTCAGCGGCTGGGAATCGTGATCAGTGATGAGGCGATCTCCGACTTCATCAAGATGGTCGCCAACAACAAGCTGTCGACGGACGACTTCCAAGCGGTGCGTCAGGAACTGCACCTCACCGACCACCATATTTACGAAATTCTGCGCGACGAACTGTCCGCACGCCGCGCGGCCGAGTTGACGTTCCCGCGCATCGTCTCCACGCCGGAACAGCTTTGGCAGGACTTCCGCAAAGTCGCCGTTAAACAACAGATCGAGGCGACCACGATCCCCGTGGACCCGTTCGTGAACAGCATTTCGGAGCCATCATCCAGCGAGGTGTCGGCGTTCTTTAAAGAGCATGCGGAGAAATACCCCGGACTGAAGGGAGAGCCAGGCTTCCGACAGCCGAACAAAGTTCGCTTGGCGTATCTCGAAGCCGACTACGAAGCGATCGAAGCCAAAATGACTCCGCCGTCCGACGAGGAAGTCGCGACGTACTACGAAGACAACAAAGAGTTTTATCGCGAGAAAACTCCGCCGATAGACACCGAAAAACTGGAAACCGACAAGCCGGACGGCGAACCCGAAAAGAAAGACGGCGAGAAGAAAGAAAAAGAAGGCGAGTCGAATCAGAGGCCAGACTCGGACGACAAGCCGGCGGCGGATAAGCCGACGGAATCGAAAGAGGGGGACAAGCCCAAAGAGGAAGACAAGCCCGAACCGAAAAAAGAAGACAAGCCGGACGCAACCGACAAATCGAAAGACGAACTGCCCAAGCCAGATAAACCGGCGGAAGCATCAAAGTCTGAGTCGCAGGGCGCAGCCGGCGATGATCAGATCGCCGACAGGAAAGTCGCCGAAGAAAAGACAACGAAGACCGACGACAAGCCGGCGGAGTCGAAGAGGTCCGACGAGTCCAAGACGGACAAACCGAAAGAGGAAACCACGAAAGAAGCGCCCGCGAAAGACGAGCCGAAAGCGGACGAGCCGAAAGCGGACGATGCGAAGAAGGACACGCCCGATCAACCGGCCAACGCGACGAAGACCGAAGACGACGCGGAAGCGAAGCCCAAGAAGCCCGAACCGCGTTACAAGTCGTTTGAGGACGTGAAGGGAGATATCGAACATCAACTGCTCCGCGAAAGGACGCTCGAAGAGATGCGGAAACGCACCGAGGCTGTGGTCGCCGAGATGCGGAAATTGGGGTCGTACTTCGATCCGAACAGTCCAGACCAAAACGATAAGTCGAATAAATCGCGCGGGCAAATCGCGTCCGAGTTGAAGACATTGGCCGACAAACAAGGCCTGAAGTATGTCGAGACGACGTTGCTGTCGGACGCCGAATTGAGCAAGTCTGAAGAATACAAGATCGGTCAAGCCACCGATCCGCTCGACAATCCGCAGGAACGATCGCGGGCCGCAACTGTGGTTCAAAACGTGTTCGGATCAGGTAACGACAGTACGTACACGCCGGATGTGGCTCAAGAACCGGACACGAAGAATCGCTTCGCCTATTGGGTGATCGAGCGAGTCGAGGCGCACGTGCCCACTCTGGAAGAGATCGGTGTTCGTGACCAAGTCATCCAGGCTTGGAAGTTGTCTCAGGCGCGGCCGAAGGCGGAAGAGCGAGCGAAGGCGATCGCCAAGCAAGCATCCGACGACAAGAAGCCATTGACCGAGGTGATCGCCGGGCAAACAGTCACTGGCGGCAAAGACAGCCCATTATTGACCGTTGTCGAGCCGCCCGAGTTCGCACATTACACGCGGCAAGGAGCGTCGGCTCCGCAACTCAACCCGCTCGACATGAGCAACTCGCCGGTCGAGCCGTCGAAGATCGCTGGGCTGGACAAGTACGACGACGATTTTCTGAAGGCCGTTCACAACCAAGCGGTCGAGACCACGACGGTGATTCCGAACGCGGATCGCTCGGCGTTTATCGTCGTGCATCTGATGAGCCGCACGGAGGTTCCTGCTGACGAGGAAGCTCCGCAACGGAAGGATTTTCTGGAGCATTGGGCGTTCAGCCGGGCGGCTGACCAGTTGGCGTCGGTCACTTCATACCCGTTGCGGCGCGAGTGGTCGGAATCGCTGGAGCGGAAGTACGGTGTCACTTGGCCGGTCAAGTGAGCGATCGCGATTGATCTCGGCTTGCTGGACTTCATCCAACAGGCGGAGTAATTTTCCGCGTACATGCGGCTGTTCGCTGTTCTTTGGCTGGCGGCGTTGAGAGTTTGGGTGTCTGGTCGCGAAAGCTGACATTGGTGGTGGCGGACGATCGTCTGCTTCCCCGCTTCACAATGATCTGTCGCAGCGTGACTCCTTCCGCTGGTGAAGTCGGGTGACAAGTCCCAACGGACCGCGAGCTTGGTCACTCGGTGGGGCTGGGTAATTCGGGTGGCCGAGTCATCGGCCGGTTGTCGGTGAGTGTGGGAAGCAAGACGCGAAAGTTTTTTGCAAAAAGGGATCGGGCGAATGAGTCACAAGGACAAAGAGACGTCGGCGAGCAATAGCGTGATGATTGAAGCTCGCGGCTTGAGCAAGTTTTACGGCCCGTTTGCGGCCACTCAAAACGTGACGTTTTCAGTCCCGCGCGGCCAAGTCGCCGCGTTCTTGGGACCGAACGGGGCCGGCAAGTCAACCACGATGAAGATGTTGACCGGCTTCCTGACGCCGACGGAGGGGGAGTCGTTCATCGGCGGCTTCAATGTGGCGACGCATCGGTTGGAAGCCAGCAAGCTGATCGGCTATCTGCCGGAGAATGGGCCGCTGTATCACGAGATGACACCGAAGTCGTTGCTGGAGTATCTCGGTCACGCGCGCGGGATGTCGGGGCCGTACCTTAAGAATCGGCTCGAATTCGTCGCCGACAAGTGCGCCCTGCGAACGGTGTGGAACAAGACGATTGGCAAGCTGTCACGCGGTTTCAAGCAGCGGGTCGGGATGGCTCAGGCCTTGCTGCACGACCCCGAGGTGATGATCTTGGATGAACCGACCAGCGGGTTGGACCCGAACCAAGTGCATGAAGTACGCGAGTTGATTCACAGTTTGGCTAAGACAAAAACGATTCTGCTGTCGACGCACATCCTGCGTGAAGTGGAAGTGAGTTGCGACCGCGTGATCCTGATTCATGACGGCCGGATTGTGTTTGACGGTTCGGAATCGGAAATGGAAGGTCAGAGTCACGACATGGAGTCTCGGTTCCGCGACCTCACGCGGTCGCGAGCCGAGGCCGTCGGCAGCGGGAAGTAGAACTTGAGTTCGGCCTTGAGTTCGGCACGGTGTCGCCCGAACTCGAACTAGCGTGTCTTTCGGGAGCAATCATGCTGAGAAGTCCTGTGATCAAAGCCGTCTTTGGGCGGAATCTGGCGAGTTACTTTTCGGGTGTGTTGGGCTACTTGTTCATCGGCGTGTTCGTGGTCTCTTGCGCCTGGGCCGCGTTTAGTCCGCGGTTCTTCACGAACAACTTGGCCAACTTGGATCAGCTCAGCGAATACTACCCGTGGCTGCTGCTGTTCATCGTTCCGGCCGTGACGATGACGTCTTGGGCCGAGGAGCGGCGGCAAGGCACGGATGAGTTGCTGTTCACGCTGCCGGCCAGCGACTTCGAAATTCTGTTGGGCAAATACTTCGCGACTTTGGCGGTGTTCACGATCGCGCTGGCGTTCTCGGGATGCAATTTGCTGGTCTTGTGTTGGGCCGCGAACCCGGACTGGGGCCTGCTATTGACGACGTACTTTGGCTATTGGGTGGCCGGAGCAGCGTTGTTGGCGGCCGGCATGTTCGCCTCAGTGTTGACCAACAGCGTGACGGTCGCCTTCGTGCTGGGCGTGACGTTCTGCGCGATTCCGATCTTCGTGGGCAAGCTGGCGTCAAAACTGACCTCGCTCACGGCATTCAGTCTGATCGAACAAATGCGCGAATACAGTCTAGGACTGATTCCGCTCACGAGCGTGTCCTACTTTGTGTCGCTAACGGTGTTCCTCTTGTACCTGAACGCGGTCTTCATCGCGAAGCGGCATTGGAGCGGCGGGCCGCATGGCTCGGTGATGGGTTGGCAGTTTGCCATTCGCTGCTTGTCGCTGGGCGTGGCGTTGATCGGCGTCAACGTGATCGTGGTGCAGTTGAGCCAGGCGTTTCCGCTCAGCTTCGACCTGACCAACGAAAGGCTTTTCACGGTCTCACCCACGACGCGAGACCTGATTGGCAAGATCGATGAGAACCGGCCGGTGACGATCCAGGCCTTCATTTCGCCGGATGTGCCGCGCGAGCAGGTCATGGCTCATGATCGGCTCAAGGGTTTGTTGCGGCAATACGACCGGATTGGCGGCCCGAGATTGGCTGTCCGCTTTGTCGACGTAGTGCCATTCAGCCAAGAAGCCGAGGAGGCGAAGCTGTTGGGCATCCTGCCAATGCAGGTGGCCACGGACGAGGAAGGGCGTCGCGGCGTGCGGGAAATCTACATGGGCGTGGTGGTCAGTAGCCCCACGGATGAAGTCGTGGTTCCCGTGTTTGAGGCTGGGACGTCGATCGAGTACGAACTGACTCGTTCGATTCAGACGGTTGCCAACGAGAAGCGGCTGACGGTGGGCATCCTCCGAACCGACGCGCGAGTCACTGGCGGATTCGACATGACTCACTTTCGCAACCTGCCCGAATGGCGGATTCAGGCGGAATTGAAGAAGCAATACAAAGTCGAGGAAGTCTCGCCGGACACGCCGATCGCGGACGACAAGTACGATGTGCTGATGGCGGTCA
>CAYSHJ010000651.1:0-13816 GCA_964430385.1 uncultured Planctomycetaceae bacterium | reverse complement strand
ACACTAAACCCTTGGGGGAAAGGGGGAGGTCTCTCTCGCCTTAAACTCAACCACCCACACCCAGCACATGCGACTCGTGCCATTCGCTTGCCGATGGCCTTCGGCTGCTGTTTGATGTGCCATGAATAATTCAGGCTAGCGCGTTCCGGCTGATTTCAGACAAATCACGGTGTCGTTTTTGGACAGGTTCAAAGAACCCAAAATCTCAGATTTCCGATTTCCGAGGGCGAACACAGGGGTGGCTGGCACGAGGCCAGCGGCTACCGTCGACGCGGCTTGTCGTCCAGGTCGTCATCGTCGTCGTCAAGTTCATCGGCGTCGTCTTCGTGGTAGTCGGGATGTAGCGGGTCGTCGGGGGAGAAGAAGAAATCTCCCAGGCCCATCGGGACGACGTTGCCGCCAAGCGTGGCTCGCCTGCGTTCGGCGAGCGTGGAAAGGTCCAAGGCGTCTTCGCCCAGACAACGCTTCAAAGATTCCAGCCAGGCGGCGTCTTTGCTCAGCGGATGCGACGGGTCTTGTGACGCGCGCTTGATGGCGTATCGCAAGATGTTGATGCCGTCGCGCGTCGAGAAGTCGAGTTTCAGTTCGTGCGCTTGCTGCAAAAACTCGACGGTCAGATTGAGCAGCTCGTCGTCGGCGAACGGCAGGTGATATTTCAAGATGGCGAGTTCGTCGTCTCGCGCGGGATGCGAGAGTTCCAGCGTGGGCTGTAAACGGCTGAGGATGTAGTCGGGGATTTCGAACGTTGATTCATCGTCGTTCATCGTCACCGCGCAGCGGAAGTGCGGGTTTGCCGGGATGGTGATGCCGGCGACGATCGACTCGACGTAGCGGCGATGATCGAGTAGCGGAGCCAGGCTGGCCCACGACTTCTCGTTCATGCGGTTGCCTTCGTCGAGAATGCAAATGCCGCCGGTGAGCATGGCCGAGACGAGCGGCGAGGCGTGGTAGACGATCTTGCCGCTCTCGGCCAGCACTGGCGTGACCAGCAAATCTTCGGGGCGCGTGTCGGACGTGCATTGATAAATGAAGAGCGGTTGCTGTCGCAGCCGGCCTCCCGCGATCCCCAGCGAGGTTTTGCCGATGCCTGGCGCGCCGACGAGTCGTGGCGTCAAAGGCAGATCGCGCGGATCGACCACCAGCCAACAAGCAAGCAACTGCTTGAGCACTTCATTCTGGCCGATCCACTGCCCGTCCGTCGGGTCCGGTTCCGCCAAGAACAATCGCACGCCGCCAATCTCAACCGACTTTGCCATCGAAGTTGTCGTCCTCTGAAGTTGTTTGGCTCACCGCAGGAATGCTTGCCGAGAAAGAAAGAATGCCGGGACGCGGCGAGCGATCGGATCGATATCGTCGTCGGACGGCGTTTGTATCGCCGAGCCGCGGCGAAGTCACTTGCTCGGTTGCCGAGTTCGTTTGGTGTGGGAAACAAAGAACCCCCGCTTCTGAGTCTTGAATGGATTTTGTGGGAATCCCGTTCCTTGCGTGAAGCCACACGGGGCGAGGCAACAGGGTTGATGCAACTTGCCCGCGTTGTCGAAGTACCCCGAAAACGCCAATAGGCTTTGCTTCATTTTTCGCAGTGGAGTGCCGTCAGACCAAAGCGCGTGCCGAAATAGTGATGATGGGCCACGGAGTCAAAGGGACTCCAATCAGATTCTTCTTCGACTTTGGCCGGTTCGGCACGGACTGCAAACAACATGAGCCATTTCTTCGAGAAGCGGGACCGGTGGGGTAATGGACTCTCACTCTGGATCATCCTGGGTGTGATCTTCGCGACTCCGCTGTGTGTCTGGTCGCTGCGACAGACGCAGATTGAAAACGATATCGAGCACTGGCTGCCGGCCGATAACCCGCACGCGGTGACGTTGAAATGGTCCATGTCAGAGTTCGGCTTAGACGCCGGTGACAGCACGTTGGTCTCGTGGAATGACAGCTCGCTGAACGACGTTCGTATCGAGCGGCTGGCTCAAAAGTTGCAAGGCATTCCTGACGAGAACGGCGTTCGCCGCGGAGATCTGAAGCAGATTGGTCGAGTGATCACGCCGCATGACGTGATCCGTCGCATGGTCGATCACGGTGTGGAACGTGACGAGGCGATTCGCCGGCTGCAAGGCGTCTTGATTGGCACGGGACCGTTCAAGGTTCGGCTGACGGAATACGGTCGGCAGCGGAAGAAAGAAGTCCTGCGTGAACTGACGACGAAGGCGAAGGCGCAGTTGGGGATCGAGTTGCAAGTGCTGTCTGCGGTTCAAGATCACGAGCCGTCGGATGAAGACCTTGCCGTCGCCGAGTCCGCCGCAACGATGGTCGCCAGTGTCCCGCAAGCCGCCACAACGGACGACAGGGCCGTTCTGGCGACGACGGAAGCGACGCCGCTCACGTTCGACCCGATTCCCGTGCATGATTTTCAACTGCGGTGGAAAGGGATGTTGCTGGGAACGGCCGACTCGAAGTTGCGTGATCTCGCGTTGAGCTTGAAGGGTGGCCCAACGGCCGCGGCTCCGAACGGAGCGCCGCTGATTGAAGATTGCTTCCATTCGCTTGGGTCGCCGGTCGCCGTGGCGGTCGTATTGAGCGAAGCCGGCGAGGCGGAAAAATCGAAATCGCTAGCGCTCATCCGACAAGCCGCCAAGGACGTCGGCATTCCTCCGGAGCAGTTGCACTTGGGCGGACGCCCCGTCGCCAGCACCGCGCTGAACGAAGGGGTCAAAGCGGCGGTCTGGAATCGCGCCGCGCCGATCAGCCGGCCTTGGCAACGATCGGTCATCTTGTTTTCGGGTTTCGTGGGGGTGTTGGTGGCATTCACGATGTTGCGGAGCGTCAAGCTGACGCTGCTGGTTCTGTTCGTGTCGTACTACACGGTGTTTGTGACCTTGGCGTTGGTTCCGGCGACCGGCGGCAGCATGAACATGGTCCTGGTGTTGATGCCGACATTCCTATTGGTGGTGGTGATGTCGGGAGCAATCCATGTGGCTCACTACTGGCGCCACTCCGCATTCCACAAAATGTCCGGCGCGATCGTGGAAGCCTCGCAAATGGCGACGGCTCCGTGCGTGTTCGCGACCGTCACGACCGCGATCGGATTGCTGTCTCTATTGACCAGCGACCTGGGGCCAGTGCGCGACTTCGGCGTGTATTCGGCGCTCGGGTCGTTCGTGGGTCTGGGAGCCGTGCTGTACTTGCTGCCGTCGATGATCCAACTCGTTCCGTTCAAACCGCCGAAGCCTTCCGACGTCGATTCGTCGCGTTGGGAAAACTTCGGTCGCTGGTGTGCTCGCAAGCGACATTGGATCGTGTGGAGCTACACCATCGCGACGCTGCTGTGTCTCATCGGATTGAAGTGGTTTCGCACGGAAACGAAAGTCATTCGTTACTTCCCGGCGGACGCTCCGGTTGTTCAGGACTATTGGTTCCTGGAAGAGAACCTGGCCGGCATCGTGCCGGTGGATGTCATCGTCCGCTTCGATCGCGACAGCCAGGGCAAACTCAATTTTCTGGACCGCATGGAGATCGTGCGTGACATCGAAAATCGCATGCGGGAACATCCGGAGATCAGTGGAGCTTTGGCATTGCCGGACTTCCGACCCGTCACCGAAAAGCCCGCCGAAGACGCCGGCTTCCTGAGGAAAGGCCAATACCACAAGAAAGCCGCCGAAACCGAACGCCGCATCAAAGAGGGCGAGGTTTCGGGCGTCAAGACTTTCTTCGTCGTCGATGAGCAGGCGCACGATCTGTCTCGTCCGGGTGATGCTGAATTGAATCAAGCCGGTGACGAACTGTGGCGCATCACGGCTCAATGCTTCGTGATGTCCGACGCGAACTTCGGCCAATTCCTGGACGAGGTCCACGGCATCGCGCAGTCCGTGTTGAAATTCCATGCCGGCACGAAGCACGTTATCACGGGCATGGTGCCGGTGTTTCTGCAAACGCAACAGACGTTACTGGACAGCCAGATTTCCAGTTTCGCGGTCGCTTACCTGACGGTGTCGATCGTGATGATCTTCGCCGTGCGACACCTGCTGGCGGGCCTGATGACGATGCTGCCGAATGTGTACCCGATCGGTCAGATCTTCGGCCTGATTTCGTTCTTTGGAGTGCCGGTCGATATTGGCACGATGATGACGGCGTCGATCGCGATGGGCATTGGAGTGGACGGCACGCTGCACAAGCTGACGTGGTTCCGCAAAGGAATCTCCGACGGCAAGAGCCGCGAAGACTCGATCGCGCTGGCCGTCGGACACAGCGGTCCGGCGATTTGGGAAACCAGCGCCGTGCTGGCGCTGGGCATGCTGATGTTGTATCCCTCGGAGCTGTTGCTCATCAGCCGCTTCGGCTGGGTGATGGCGGCGATGATCGTGGTGGCGGTGCTGGGCGATATCATGTTTCTGCCCGCGCTGCTGGCCGGTTCGATGGGGACGATGTTGATCAAGGCACACCGCCGACGAATTGCAGTGGCCAAGCTCGCCACCAAGTCACGAGCCACCTCGGCAGCATCCGTGATTCCGCATCCGCACATGGCGTCAGTCAACGCGCCGTCGCCGCCGCGAAATAACCAGTAGGCCGGATCGGGTACAGACAACAGTCCGATGGGCAGATATCGTGACTCGCGCCAAGGTGACCGATGGCTCGACGTTCACACGACCCAGCGACAGCTTCTCCGCGCGACGCGGCTGCGGTGGCGATCCGTTCGCAGATCAACTCGCCAATCATCTGAATGAACTTCGGATGCGTGCCGACGGTCGCCGCTCGAACCATGTTCAGTCGCAACTCGCGCGCGGCGCGAGCGGCTTCGTCGTCGAGGTCGTAGAGCACCTCAATGTGATCCGACAGAAAGCCGATCGGTGCGATGACGAGGTTGTTGACCGATTGTGATTTCAACGCCTGCAAGTGATCGAGGATGTCCGGCTCCAGCCACGGATCGGTCGGTCGTCCGCTGCGACTTTGATAGACGAGTCGCCAGCGCGACGTGGGGACTTGAAGACATTCGGCAATGAGCCGACAGGTCTCCGTCAGTTGTGCCACATACTGACACTGATCGGCCATGAGCTGCGGAATACTGTGAGCCGTGAACGCGATGTGCGCTGATTGGCGAGCGTCGACGGGCAACCGCTCGAACGCCGCGCGGACGCGGTCGGCGGACGCTTCGATGAAGTCGGGATGATTGAAGAAGACCCGCACTTTGTCGACTTGCGGACCCTCTGGCCCGGCTGCTTGCCGCGCGGTTTCGATATTCTCGCGATACTGCCGGCAACTCGAAAACGAACTGTACGCTGCAAGCACAAACGCCAACGCTCGCTTCACGCCGGAGACGGTCATCTCGCGCAACGTGTCGGGCAGCAGCGGTTGCCAATTCCGATTGCCCCAAAACAGCGGCAACCCGATCCCGCGCCGTGCCAGCTCCGGCCGCAAGGCGGCAATCAATTCCCGAACCTGCTGGTTGATTGGGCTGACACCGCCGAAGTGCTGGTAATGCTCGGCCACTTCGAGCAACCGCTCACGCGGGATCGGTTTGCCGCGTGTGACGTTTTCCAGGAACGGCAGCACATCCGCGAGTTTCTCTGGCCCGCCAAAGCCGACAATCAACAGGGCGTCATAAGGACAATTCACAAATCACCTGCCGGCTCGCGTGGTCGGTCGGAGAAAACTCGCCTTGACCCAACCGGTCGAATGTCGAGAATCCCGCCGTCTCATGGTCTGATGTTTCATCACGAGTGCTGTTTCGACCGCACCCGCATCCTGTTGTCATGCCTATTGAAGATTGGCCGTTGAGATTTTTCAATTGCCAGTCCCTTTCCTTAGCGTCCCCGGCAAGGAGGCCCGTGACGTGTCGGCACCTTCATTCTCTCAGCGAATCAGCTTAAAAGCTCTCCTGCCGGCGGCTCAGTTCGTCGGCGACACCGACATCGAAGTGACCGATATCACGGAGCGAGCTGAGCTGTGTTCTCCGGGCATGTTGTTCGCGGCGATTCCGGGAACGCGACGCAACGGGCAAGAGTTTGCTCGTGACGCCGTTCTTCGCGGTGCGGATGCTCTGTTGGTCGATCGACCGATGTACGAGCTTTCCGTTTCGCAGTGCATCGTGCCGGACGTGCGGCGCGCTTTCGCGCTTGTGTGCGACGCGCTGGAACGACATCCGTCGCAAAGGTTGCGATTGGTCGGAGTGACCGGCACAAACGGCAAGACGACGACCACGTGGCTGATCCGTTCCATCTTGCAAGCCGCTGGACATCGCACCGGGTTGCTCGGCACGATCGAATATCACGACGGCTTGCGGCGTGAGCGAGCGGGGCTGACGACGCCCGATTCCAAACGACTATCGAGCTGGCTGGCGACGATGGTCGAAAGCGGCACCACGCACGCGGCCATGGAGCTCTCGAGTCACGCACTGCATCAAAGTCGCGCCTGCGGCACCCAGTTCGATGTCGGCATCGTGACCAACGTCACGCAGGATCATTTCGACTATCACAAGGGCTTCGAGGACTATCTGTCGGCGAAAGCTCGCATCGTCGAGCACCTCAAGCCGGAGGGCATCGTGGTGCTCAACGCCGACGATCGCGGTAGTGCGTCGCTGGCAATGCGCGCCAAACCGGCGAGCCGTGTCGTCCTTTTCGGCCTCGAACGTGACGCGGACGTGAGCGCGACGATCCTCGAAGAGTCCACCATTGGCAGTCGATTCGTGCTGGCCTGCGGCAGCAATGCCGAGACGGTCTTCACGCCGCTCATCGGCCGGCACAACATCGCAAACTGCCTCGCCGCGGCCGCAGCCACGTTTCATTTAGGCGTGCCGCTGAAGACGATTGCTCTGGGAATTGAAGTGCTCTGTGCCGTTCCGGGTCGGATGGAGCGAGTCGACGCTGGTCAACCGTTTGACGTGTTCGTCGACTTCGCGCACACGGAGGACGCGCTGCGGCGCTGCGTACAAAACCTGAAGCGACTCAGTTCCGGTCGCGTCATCGTCGTCTTCGGAGCCGGCGGCGATCGAGATCGCTCGAAGCGACCGAAGATGGCTCAAGCGGTTCTCGGCGCGGACTTGACCATCGTCACCAGTGACAACCCGCGCACCGAAGACCCACGGCAAATCATCAACGACATCATGGCCGGCTTCTCACCGAATTTGCCGCCGCCGCAAATCGAACCGGATCGAGCCGCCGCCATCCGCTGGGCCTTGCAACAAGCCGGCCCGCACGACTGCGTGCTCGTCGCCGGTAAAGGCCACGAAACCGAACAGATCATCGGTAACCAACGCTTCCCCTTCGACGACCGCAATGTCGTTCGCGCGGCCTGGCAGGAGATGGCGTCGTTTTCGATCGAAACCACATCGTGACACCTTTGTTCCTACGCTCGGCGTGGTAACCCCAGAACCGACGCTCCGCGTCGAGAATGGTCCTTTGGTGTTGAATTCGAATCAGTCGCACCGCGGAGTCGCGAGGCGTGTGTTCCCGCGCGGAGCGTGGGAACAAGACCACTCTGTGTTTTCCAAGGCACGGCCATGCAGCCCCTTTCGATCTCCTCGCTGACGACCGCGACGTGCGGGCAACTTGTTGGAAGCGGCGACGGATCGCGAAAGGTCGGTCGCGTTCAGACCGACTCGCGCCAGGTGCGGCCGGGAGACGTGTTTTGGGCCTTGCGCGGCGAGCACCATGACGGTCACGACTTCCTCGTCGAGGCACGCCATCACGGCGCGACGGCGGCCGTCGTGCGACGCAAACGGTTGGCTCACGCTCAAGAGGCGTGGAAGGTCGGCGCGACGTCCGACAACTCCACGGCGTTGATCGCGGTCGACGACACGCAACGTGCGCTGGCGGACTTCGCACGGTGGTATCGCTCGCAACTGGACGCGGTCGTCATCGGCGTCACCGGCAGCTTCGGCAAGACGACGACGCGCGAGATGATTCACGCGGTCTTGTCGCATGAGCATCACGGCGTGCGCAGTCTGAAGAACTTCAACAACCACATCGGCCTGCCGCTGAGCCTGCTGGAATTGGACGCCAACCACGAGTTCGCGGTGTTGGAACTGGGTGCGTCGGCTGTCGGTGAAATCGCCGCATTGGCGAGCATCGCGCGGCCGGAGATCGGCGTCATCACCGGCATTGGACTCGCGCACCTCGAGAGTTTTGGTTCGACAAAACAGATCGTGCAAGGCAAAGGGGAACTGCTCGAAGCGTTGCCGAAGAGCGGCTTCGCGGTCATTCCCGGTGACGATCCGCTCACGCGACAGATGGCTTGCCGCGCTGCTTGCCCCGTACTGTTTGTCGGTGAGCACGACGACAATTCCGTGATCGCGCGGCGAGTGACTGTCGGCAATCAGTGGTTGTCGTTTGAAGTCGACGAGGTCGAATATCACGTACCGGTCACTTATCACGTCCCGGTCACCGGCCGGCATTTCCTGCAAGCCGCGTTGACCGCCGTGGCAATCGCTCGCGAGATTGGCTTGTCACCACCAGACATCGCCGCCGGTTTGCATCGCTTCGAGGCAGTGCCGGGTCGTTGCCAAGTTCACCGCATCGGCTCGTGGACCGTCATCGACGATTCGTACAACGCGAATCCCACGTCGATGAAAGCCGCCTGCGAGACGCTGCGCGATTGGCAAGGTGCTCGCAAAAGGCTACTGGTCATCGGCGACATGCTGGAACTCGGTCCCCACGCGGCACAATGCCACTATGAGCTGGGTCAAGCCGCGGCGGCCGCGCGTGTGGACGGACTGCTCGTCTTCGGCGCACAGGCCGAGCACGTCATTCGCGGAGCACGCAACAGCGGTCTTTCCGCCAGCCGGCTGGCGCTGTGCGACCACTTTGAAATCTTGCTGACGGTGCTGGACTGCGTGCTCGAACCGGACGACGTCGTCCTCGTCAAAGGCTCGCGCGGCATGCGCATGGAACGAGTCGTCGACTGGTTTCGTCAGCAAGCTGCCACTCCCGCCCAAGCGTTACTTCGTGAATGCGCCTGATCCGGATTTGAACAATGCTTGTCTGGCTGCTGCATCACTTCGAACCACTTCTGGAACAGTTTGAGTTGCAGTTTTCCGGCGACTCGCGCGTGTTTTTGACGGCGCGCACGGCGATCGCCAGCGTGACGTCGTTTTTGTTGTGCCTGTTGCTCGGCCCGCTCGCTATTCGTTGGTTGCAACGACGCTTTCGCGAGCGAATTGGCAGCGACTCCGAACAACTCAACCAACTGCAGGCGGGGAAGAGCAACACGCCGACGATGGGCGGCCTGTTCGTCATTGGCTCCGTAGCACTGGCCACGTTGCTGTGGGGCGATCTGTCGAGCCGATACGTTCAACTCGGCCTGGCCACGACGATCGGCTTCGCGGCGTTGGGAGCGGCCGATGATTGGATTAAATTGAACACGCTACGAAATGGCCTGACCGCGCGGACCAAGTTCGCGTTTCAGATGCTGCTGGCCATCGGCATCGCGGGAGTATTGTTTTTCGAGCAACTTCACAAGCCGCGCGGGCTGGAAATTATCTGGCCGATTGGAAATGTCGGCATATGGCTCGGTCCGATCTTTTCGTTGTGGGCCGTGCTGGTGATCGTCGGCAGTTCCAACGGCGTGAATCTGACCGACGGACTGGATGGCCTGGCGAGCGGCTGTACGATCTTTGCTGGCTTGGCGTTTGCGGTGCTGGCGTATTTGGCCGGGCACAAGGGCTTGGCGGACTACCTCACCATCCCGTACGTGCCGGGTGCGGGGGAATTAGTCATCGTGATTGGTGCCTTGGTCGGCGCGATGCTGGGCTTTCTGTGGTTTAACTGCCATCCAGCCCAAGTCTTCATGGGTGACACCGGCTCACTGCCGATTGGCGCGTTGCTGGGTCTCGCCGCGCTCGTGACCAAGCAAGAGTTTCTGTTGATTATTGTTGGCGGCGTGTTCGTGATCGAAACAGTGAGCGTCATTCTGCAAGTCACGTGGTTCAAACTCACCGGTCGCCGATTGCTGCGTTGCAGTCCGCTGCACAATCATTTTCTCTTCGGCGGCCAGCACGAGATCAAGATCGTGGTCCGCTTTTGGATCAGCTCCGCCGTGCTGGCGTTGCTCGCGGTGGCGAGTTTGAAAATTCGCTGAACTTTGCGATCAACGGCACACCCCAGCGGTTTAACGGCTATTGCGCGACACTCCACGCTCGATTCCGTAGTCCAAAGCCGTTGAATTCCCGGCACAAGGGCGGGGGCGGGATGTCTGCGGAATGTCCGTCGTGCGCCCGAGTTTTGGCTGCATTGCCGACATCGGCGTAGTCGGCTCAGACTTTGCGACAGCCGCTCCCTTGCTTCCGCGCGTTTCGAGGTACGACTACGATGCGTCACGTTGTTAATCGCTTCTCCTCACTTCCGGCCAAGGAAGACCGTCATGTTTACGTCAAACGACATCGCCACAGATCGAACCTACACGCTACCGCCGTTGGGACGGAATCCATCGTCGCAGGCTCAAGGGACTTCGCCGGCCAGTTTTTCGCTGCTGGCGAAGATCGCGAATGGGCGCGCCGGGTGCCGGACGTTCGCGTCGCCGGATACACCGGGGATGCCGGCTCCGTCGGAGAAGACGGCTTGGGACTTCATGCCGCTCGATTGGATGATGAAGCCGGGCTTTGAAGACGACTATGAACGAGCTGAGGCTTGGATGGCTCCGACGGGTTTCACGCCGATCACGCAACTGGAAAGCGCGCGGCTAGGCATCATCACGCGAGAGATGCGACGCGTCGCCGAGCGTGAACCGCATCTCACGGCCGAGCAAGTGCGGGACGAGGTCGCGGCCGGGCGGATGATCATTCCGGCGAACAAGGTGCATCTGGGCTACAAACTCGATCCGATGTGCATTGGCCGCGCAAGCAAGACGAAGATTAACGCGAACATGGGAGCGTCGCCGGTCTCGTCGGGCACCGCGGAAGAAGTCGAGAAACTCCACTGGGCCGAGAAGTGGGGGGCCGACACAGTCATGGACCTCTCGACCGGAGGCAACATCGACGAATGCCGCAAGGCCATCCTCCAGAACAGCACGGTCCCGATCGGCACCGTGCCGATTTACTCGATGATCATCGCGCGGCGATTGGAAGACCTCGACGATGCTTCGATCCTGCAAATGATTCGCCACCAAGCCAAGCAGGGAGTCGATTACTTCACGATCCACGCCGGTGTGCTGATGGAGCACTTGCAATTCGTGAAGGACCGGCTGATCGGCATCGTCAGTCGCGGTGGCTCGCTGTTGGCGAAGTGGATGATCCTCAACAAGAAGCAGAACCCGATGTACGTTCTGTGGGAGCAAATCTGCGACATCATGCGCGAGTACGACGTCAGCTTCTCAATCGGTGACGGCTTGCGGCCGGGCGGATTGGCGGATGCGTCGGACCGCGCGCAGCTTGCCGAACTCTGCACGCTGGGCGCACTGACCGAACGCGCGTGGCGAAAGGGCGTGCAAGTTATGATTGAAGGACCGGGCCACGTGCCCTTCGATCAGATCGAATTCAACATGAAGTTGGAGCGGCGGCTCTGCCATGGCGCACCGTTTTACGTGCTCGGCCCGCTGGTCACGGACATCTTCCCCGGCTACGACCACATCACCAGTTGCATCGGAGCGACTGCCGCTGGGTATCACGGCGCAAGCATGTTGTGTTACGTCACGCCGAAAGAGCATCTCGGCCTGCCGAAGAAGGACGACGTGAAGCAAGGCTGCATCGCCTACAAGATCGCTGCTCACGCCGCCGACGTGGCGTTAGGAATTCCCGGCACTCGCGACCGCGACGATGAACTCACCAAAGCCCGCGCCGCCTTGAATTGGGAAAAACACTTCGCGCTGAGCTTCGATCCCGAATACGCGCGCGCGTTGCACGACGAAGACCTCGACGTGGACACCGACTTCTGCGCCATGTGCGGCCACGACTGGTGCAGCGTCCGCATCTCGAAAGAGATCGTCGAATTCGCCAGCGGCAAAGCCGAGGAGTTTGCGTGGGAGAATGCGAAGAAGACCGCGGCTCTCACGGCCGAGCAACTCGCCGTGCTGGAGAAACGCGGCGTTCTCAGCCCCGACGAAATTCACAAGCTCGCCAGCAAGACGAAAAAAGCCGTCGGAGCGGAAGCCACCAAAGCCAGTTGCCACAGCGACTACGTCGACGACGAGCAGGCTCGACAAATCCAAGACGAGCGTGTTCCACTGGTCGAGTTGACGGTGAGTTAAAGTGAGTTTGATCGAAGTCTGTGGAGGTGCCTCGGAATGACTACGGCTGTTGCCCACGGAATCACCTTGGAAGAGTTCCTCGCACTGCCCGATGACGGTGTCTATCGGGAAGTGATTCGAGGCAAGCTGCGCGAGTACCGAGGTGACGAAATGACTCGACGTAACAAGAAGCACACGAAAGTCGAAGCCGCGATCGCCTACCTGTTGCGACGATGGCTCGATCAACAGCCGCCGCGTACCGGCGAGGTTCATTCCGGCGAAGTCGGTTGCATCATCCGGCATGACCCACTGACGACGGTCGGCATCGACGTGGCCTATTTTGATTACGACGTCGCCAATGATGATTCGAGCGGCTCGTCGTTCATCGGCGGTCCACCGATTCTGGCCGTCGAGATCCTTTCTCCGTCCGACACGATCGAAGCGGTCACGGAGAAAGTCGAAGAATACCTCGCGCTGGGCGTGGCCTATGTCTGGGTCGTCAATCCGCGGTTTCGCACGGTCGAAGTCTTCCGCCCCGATGCCGAGCCGCAACTCTTCAACGTCCAACAAACATTGACCGCCGATCCCGTCCTCCCCGGCTTCAGCACGCCGGTTCGCGCGATCTTTGAATGACAGAGCTGCTGAAACCACATGTGACCGCAACGTCGCGAACGGGGTCATCGAACGTGCGCGATTGGCGGAGATGGATACTTTGATTCGCATCGCGCCGTCCGGTTGGCTGGCGTCGAACGATTCGTTGCGGACCAGCGCCATCAGTTTGCCGAGCCAGGCGATCGCTTGCGGCCATTCGTCGGTGACGTCGACGAACGTGTTCGGCTCGAACCCGATCGTGTGCCGTGGGCCATTGTCGAATTGAAAGTTGCGGCTGGGTCCGCGAAATCTCTTCGCGTCGTCGGGTTCGAGCAATCGGTCGCCAAGTCAACGCGCAGTCACGTACCCAAGACTTCCTCAACAGACTCGGCCATGATCTCGACGATCCGGTCGAGCAGCTTGTGCGGGGTAATGATCGGCGGGGCCAGGCAGAACACGTCGCCGCGCAGGCGTGAGTACAGGCCGCGGCGCTGCGCAGCCAAGTGGACCTTGTGTCCGACCTGCTCGGCTGGCGGATACTCGGCCTTGGTGGCTTTGTCCTGCACGAACTCGATGGCGCACATCAGACCTTTGCCGCGAACCTCGCCCACGTGCGGATGCGATTCCAGCGCGGCTTTCAAACCAGACAGAAGCGACGCGCCTTTCTCGGCGGCCTGCCCCGGGAAGTCTTCCTCCTCGATGATGTCCAGTGTCCGCAACGCCACCGCGCAGCCAACCGGATGACCGCTGTACGTGAATGCGTGCATCCAAGGTTGCTCGGCCGAGTCCAGCACTTGTGCGATCCGCTCGCTGAGGCCCATGCCGCCCAGCGGGAAATAGCCCGACGTGATCGCCTTCGCGAATTGAATCATGTCCGGCTGCACGCCGTAGTGTTGCAGACCCCACATTTTTCCCGTGCGGCCGAAGCCGGTGATAACCTCGTCCGTGACCAGCAGCACGTCGTACTGATCGCAGATCTCGCGGATGCGCGGGAAGTAATCGTCGGGTGGCACGATCACTCCAGCCGAACCTTGCACCGGTTCCGCGAAGAACATGGCGATCGTGTCCGGGCTCT
>CAYSHJ010000650.1:0-8099 GCA_964430385.1 uncultured Planctomycetaceae bacterium | reverse complement strand
GCCGCCGCGGCGGTCCGGGATCCGCACATCTGCCCGATTTACGAAGCCGGACAGCTTGACGGAGTTCACTACTTGGCGATGGCCTTGATTCCGGGCGAACCGCTGAGCACCTGGATCAGCCGTCATTCCGTCACTCAGAGCGAGGCCGCCGAGATTGTACGCAAGCTGGCCCTGGCTCTCGATCGGCTGCATGTGGCCGGAGTGCTGCATCGAGACATCAAGGCCTCGAACGTGGTCATTGACGACAGCGGCGAGCCGGTGCTGATGGACTTCGGCCTGGCGCGTCAGGAGCGCGACGATCAGCACTTGACGATCACCGGATCGTTCTTGGGAACTCCGGCCTATCTGCCACCGGAACAGGTCAGCCAGGGAGCAACTGTCGCCGACGCGCGCGGAGATATCTACAGCCTGGGAGTGGTGCTTTATCAACTCCTGACGGGCCGACTCCCCTTTATGGGACCGCTGACGAAGGTCTTGCTGGCCATCGAAAATGAAGTTCCCCCAAGTCCACGCGCGCTGCGACCCGACTTGGATGCGGATTTGGAAGCGATCTGCCTGAAGTCGATCGCCAAGTCCCCTGCCGACCGCTTTCAAACCGCGAGCGAATTCGCCAAAGCGCTGCAAGAATTTCTCCGCTCCGCCACCCCGCTCGCCGGGGTGGTTCCCGCGCGCTGCAGCTACGGCCAAGCCAGTCCCCTCGCCTCCCCCGCGAACGCGACCAAACCTCTGTCCACGGACGAGCCGCTAGCTGCAGGGCGCGGGATCCTCCGGGGCAAGCCCGGAGGCGGTTCAGGCAAACGCGGCCTCCGCACCGCGACCGCCGCCGCCGCGTTCTTCGCGCTCGTCGCCGGCATCGTGATCCACATCAGCACCGGCGAAGGACAACTCGAACTCACCGTCAACGAGCCGGACATCACGGTCAAGATCGACGGCCAGCCACGAACGATCACGCTCTCGTCGCCGCGCGACACGATCGTGCTCACCGTCCCCTCCGGCCAGCACGAGTTGCTCGTGAGTAAAGACGGTTTCGAGACGCACACGCGGTCTTTCACGGTGCGCCGAAATGGAAAGGTCGAACTGTCGGCCGTTCTTGTTCGGCGCGGGTCTCCCGACCCGGCCGAGTTCCGCGCCCGCATCGCCCAGCCGACCGCCCCCGCCGACCCCGACCGCCGCGCCGCCGAGTGGGTGCTGTCGATCGGCGGCACCATCAGTCTCCAGGAGAACGGTCAGGTACGTGATATCAAGGCTGTCGGCGATCTGCCTCAGGGTGCGTTTGAACTCGCGAGCGTAGTTTTGAACGGTAACCCGAAGGTGAGCGGTGCGGGGCTGGCCCACTTCAAGGATTGCAAGAACCTCACGAGCCTTGGTCTGGACGGTACCCAGGTGAGCGATGCGGGGCTGGCCCACTTCAAGGATTGCAAGAACCTCATGCACCTTGGTCTGGCCGGAACCCAGGTGAGCGATGCGGGGCTGACCCATTTCAAGGATTGCAAGAACCTCACGAGCCTTCATCTTCACGGCACTCAGGTGAGCGATGCGGGGCTGACCCATTTCAAGGATTGCAAGAACCTCACGGTCCTTGGTCTGGACGGTACTCAGGTGAGCAATGCGGGGTTGGCCCACTTCAAGGATTGCAAGAACCTCACGCTCCTTGGTCTGAGCTCTACAAAGGTGAGCGATGTGGGGCTGGCGCACTTCAAGGATTGCAAGAACCTCACGAGCCTTAATCTGGGCGCAACCCAGGTGAGCGATGCGGGGCTGGCCCGCTTCAAGGATTGCAAGAACCTCACGCACATTTATCTGGACAGTACAAAGGTAAGCGATGCGGGGCTGGCCGATCTGGAGAGCCTGCCGAACTTGACAGTCTTGAGTCTTGGCGACACGCGGATTTCGCTCCGCAGCCACCAGTTGCTCAAGATCGCCCTGCCCAAGTGCCAGATCACCTGGTCCGAGCCGAATCGCAGCGTGGCCGAAAGCGTGCTGGCCCTGGGCGGAACCGTCGAGATCGGCCCGCGCGACAAGCCGGAGTCGCGTCCCGTCAAGGTTGCGGCCGACCTGCCCGGCGACTACTTCCAGGTCCGCCGCGTCTCGCTCGCCGGCGTCGCCAAGCCCCTGGACAAGCTGCCGGAGCAGCTTTCCTTGCTTCGCCTCCCCGAGTTCGACCGGCTGGAGAGCATCGACCTGTCGGGCATCACCGGGCTGGAATACAGCTTCATGGTCCCCATCCACGGCTTGCGAGAACTTACCCTTGCCAACGCCGGACTGAACGACGCCGCGCTGGCCCGGCTGCCGAAGCTGCCGGCGCTGAAACGGCTGGTGCTCGACGGCAACGGCCTGACCGACGCTGGGATCAAGCACTTGGCCGGCTTGACAAACCTGGAATCGCTCGACCTGCGCCGCACCAAGGCCACCGCCGCCGGCGTCGCCGAGCTGCAAAAGGCGTTGCCGAATTGCAAGATCGTCTGGGACGGCGGTGAATCAGAAACCGGCAAGAAGTGAGCTGCGTTGTGCGGTTGAATCCGCAGCCGTAGGCCAGCAGGGACGACAAACAATAGTCAGGGCCGGAGGATTCAGGCCCGAAGGGCCGGTAGGAAATAGCCCGGCCCGTCAGGGACGGGGAGGAGGGCCAATGATTTGTTGTGAGGCCCGAAGGGCCGGCACATTCGCGTGCGGCACGTTGTTGGTCGGCGGTCATTGAAATGGAATCAACATTCCCGTCGATGTGCCGGTCCTGCGGACCTCATGCCGTGCAATGGTTGCGGCACCCACCCCGCCCTCACGGGCGGGGCTATTTCCTGCCGGTCCTTCGGACCTCATGACGAGGCGGTCCTTCAGACCTCAACGCTGGGCGATACATCGTCTGTTTGGGCGTGATAACATTTTGCTCGTTGACAATGTCGATCATCCTCTTGCAACGGAGACGCTTCTCATGTCGAGTTACATCTCGAACCAGGTGCATTTCGTGTGGGCCACGAAAGGCCGCGAGCCGGTCATCCAACTGGATTGGCAAGATCGGTTGTATGGCTATCTGGGCGGGATCCTCGACAACAAGAAATGCAAACTCGTCGCGGCGGGTGGCATTGAAGATCACGTGCATGTACTGGCGTCGCTCAACGCGACCGTGTCGTTGGCGGAAACGGCGGGAGCATTAAAGGCCAATTCCAGCCGTTGGATTCACGAATCGTTCCCGCACAGCAAAGATTTTCAATGGCAAGAAGGCTACGGAGCCTTCAGCGTCAGCAAGTCGGACGAGCCTCGCGTGGTGAATTACATTCACAGCCAGAAAGAACATCACGACCAACAAACGTTCCAAGACGAGTTCGTCAAGCTGCTCGAGAAACACGGCATTGCGTATGACGACCGATATTTGTGGGTGTAGCCAGAAGGATCTCGTGCGAGCCCCGATGCATTCGGAACAAAGGGCCGAACGATTCAGGCCCGAAGTGCCGGCAGGAAATAGCCCGGCCCGTCAGGGCCGGGTGATTCAATTCGGGTTGAGGCCCGAAGGGCCGGCACATTCGTGTACCACACGACTGGGGGTTCGCGCGTCATTCAACCAGCGCGCCCGTCGATGTGCCAATCGTTCGCGTTCCTGCGTCGTTCCATCAACGCACCCGTCGATGTGCCGGTCCTACGGACCTCATCGCGCGGGGGTGTGACCGTATCCCCGCCCTCACGGGCGGGGCTATTTCCTGCCGGTCCTTCGGACCTCATGGCTCATCGGCCCGCAGGGCCGAATGATTCAGGCCCGCAGGGCCGGCACATTCGTGTGCCACTCGACTGGGGGTTCGCGCGTCATTCAACCAGCGCGCCCGTCGATGTGCCAATCGTTCGCGTTCCTGCGTCGTTCCATCAACGCACCCGTCGATGTGCCGATCCTACGGACCTCATCGCGCGTCGGTGGCGACCGTATCCCCGCCCTCACGATCCCCGCCCTGACGGGCGGGGATATTTCCTGCCGGTCCTTCGGACCTCATGGCTCATCGGCCCGCAGGGCCGAATAATTCAGGCCCGAAGGGCCGGCAGGAAATAGCCCGGCCCGTCAGGGCCGGGTCGGCATGACATTCAATTGGGATCGAGGCCCGAAGGGCCGACACATTCGTGTGCCACACGGCTGGGGGTTCGCGCGTCATTCAACCAACGCGCCCGTCGATGTGCCGGTCCTTCGGACCTCATGCACGCCGGCCTGCACTTGTGGTCCGTCGAAACTCCGCCAATTTCCAAAAATTTGAGCCACGCGCCGATTTTCTTGCTCCACGACCGAGCGTTTTCCGGCTTGTGAGGATGGAGGCCAAGCCGCATCCGGTGAGATGTGGAACTGAATAAGGTGAAAAGCCTCCCTCGGATGGCCCCATTCCTTCCTCATCTAAGGCGAGACATGATGATGATCATCCTCCAAAATTGGCTGAACAAGTGGCACAACTGCAATTCCCGAGGGCGAGACCGTCGTGCCGCCTCGTGTTGGTCTGCGTGGCTTGGTCTTCCGGCCGGGAGGTCCGTTCGTCGGCGTGGGAATCGTTCTGGACGCGTCGAGCCGCTGGAGAACCGCTGCCTGCTAGCGGCGTTTCTGGTGACCACCATCGACGACGAGGCCGATGGCACGACCGATCCGGGCACCGGTACGGGCACGTCACTGCGTGAGGCGATCACCGAGGCCAATGGGAACGGTGAGGCCGACACGATCACGTTCGACACCGCCGGTATCTTCGCCACCCCGCAAACCATCACGCTGACGCGAGGCGAACTTCCCATCACCGACGCCGTGACCATTACCGGGACCGGCGCGGCAAACCTGACCATCAGCGGCAACAACGCGTCACGCATCTTTAAGATCAATGACGGAGCACCGTACGTAGCCGCAGTGCCTGTGGAAATCAACGCCCTAACGCTGAGCGACGGTGGCGCGGATAACGGCGGTGCCATCTTCAACGCTGAAAATCTGACGATGGCCGATGTGGTGATTATCGACAGTTTCGGCTCGTTCGGCGGCGGCGGGCTGTATTCTGTCGGCTCATTAAGCGCCGCCACGCTCACGAACTGCATGCTGTCCGGCAATAGGGCGCGTTACGGCGGCGGAATCTACAACGATTCCGGCACCGCAACGCTTACGAACTGCACACTGTCCGGTAACTCGGCGGTCTACCTCGGCGGCGGCATCTTCAACAACTACGCCGACGCGTTGCTCACCAACTGCGCACTCTCCGGTAACTCGGTCGACGATGGCGGTGGCGGCGGCATCTACAACTTCAGCGCGTCACACACAACGCTCACGAACTGCACGTTGTCCGAAAATTCAGCCAAGTTCGGTGGCGGCATCGGTAACTATGATTCTTCCTCCGTGACGCTCACCAATAGCACGCTGTCCGACAACTCGGCCACCACGTATTACGGCGGCGGCATCTTCAACGATTACGCGGACGCGTCGGTCGTCAACTGCACACTGTCCGGTAACTCGTCCGCGAACGGCGGTGCCGGCGGCATGTTCAACGGGTCCAACGGCATCATGCTCATGAACAATACCATTGTGGCTAACAGCGGGGGCTCGATTTCGTGAACTCGGGTGATACGGTGACCGGCAGCCACAATCTGGTGGAGGACGGGAGTGACGGGCTGCCCGACACGATCACGGGTGATCCGAACCTCGGTCCATTGGGCGCCAATGGCGGGCCGACGCAGACTCACGCTCTCTTGGCCGGTAGCCTGGCGATCGACGCTGGCTCTAATGCTCTAACCCTGGACGGAAACGGCGATCCGTTGACCACTGATCAGCGCGGCCTGCCGTTCGCCCGTGTCTTCGGCGGCACTGTGGATATCGGTGCCTACGAGGCCCAGTCCTTGAACTTGGTAGTGGACATCACCGCCGACGAGAACGACGGCAACTACACTCCCGGCGACGTGAGCCTGCGCGAGGCGGTCGCCCTGTCCAACGCCAATCCCGGGGCAGACACGATCACGTTCGACACCGCCGGTGTCTTTGCCACGCCGCAGACCATCACGCTCACGCTGGGCGAGCTGCCCATCACCGACGCAGTGACCATCACCGGCACTGGCGCTGCGAACCTGAGCATCAGCGGCGACAACGCCTCCCGCATCTTCTACGTCGATGACGGCGCGGGCGCGCTCATCGACGTGGAGATCGTCGCCGTGACACTGAGCCACGGCCATGTGCATGACGGCGTAGGCGGTGCCATCATCAACATAGAGAATCTGACGATGGCCGACGCGGTGATTACCGACAACTCGGCCTACAATGTCGGCGGCGGCATCTTCAACGGCTCCTCCGCCATCGCAACGCTCACGAACTGCACCCTGTCGGGGAATGTTGGATCCTACAACGGAGGCGGCGGCATCTTCAATAACGGAGGCACGGTAACGCTCACGAACTGCACCCTGTCCAGCAACTCGGGCTACGACGGCGGAGGCATCTACACCTTCGGCGGCACGGTAATGCTCACGAACTCCACACTGTCCGGCAATTCGGGTTACCACGGCGGTGGTATCTTCAACTACTACGGGACGGTAACGCTCACGAACTCCACGCTGTCCGGAAACTCCGCCACGTACGGCGGCGGCATCTTCAACCAAGGCTCCGCGACGCTCACGAACTGCAACCTGTCCAGAAACTCCGCCGACGGCACCGGGGGTGCCATCTCCAACACCGGCACGGTTTCGCTTACGAACTCCACCTTGTCCGGAAACTCGGCCGGCAACAGCGGCGGAGGCATCTACAACGACTCCGCGACTGCGACGCTCACGAACTGTACCCTGTCCGGCAACTCAGCCGGTGGCGGGAGCGGCGAGGGCGGCGGCATCTTCGTCTACTTTGGCGACTTGGTGATGAACAACACCATCGTGGCCAACAGCCTGGGATTGGACGTGGTAAATAAAAACCTCTTTGGAAGCGTTAGCGGCAGCCACAACTTGGTGGAGGATGGCCGCTACACTGACGGACTGTCTGACACGATCACCGGCGATCCGAACCTCGGGCCTCTGGGCAACAATGGCGGGCCGACGCAGACTCACGCCTTGCTGCTCGGCAGTCCGGCGATCAATGCCGGCTCGGATGCGCTGGTCGTGGACAATAACGGCGATCCGTTGACCACCGATCAGCGCGGGGCGGGCTATCCACGCTTCGTCAACACCGTGGACATCGGCGCGTTCGAGATCGAGTCCGCTGGCGCTCAATTGATCACTGACCCCTGCGACCCGACCAAGACGGCGCTGCTCGTGACAGGCACGTCGGGAAACGACATCATCCAGCTCAAACGGGGAAAAGAGTCGAGCAAGATCCAGGTGCTGATCAACAACGTCTCGTACGGGATCTTCAAGCCGACCGGCAACTTGATCTTCTCTGGCCAGGCGGGCAATGACAGGATCACGGTGGATTCCAAGATCTCGCGGCGGAGTTTTTTGTATGGCAACGCGGGAAACGATTCCCTCACCAGCGGCAGTCTGGCAAGCATCCTGGTCGGAGGGGACGGCAATGATACGCTCACCGGCGGCAACGCCCGCGACATCCTGATCGGCGGCTCCACTCGCTTCGATGAATTAAACACCGCCAACCAGCAAGCTCTCTGCGCCATTCAGAAGGAATGGCTGCGCACGGACGTGACCTACACGAGCCGCGTCAACCATCTGCGCGGCTCGACCCCCGGCGGCTTGAACGGAACGTTCCTGCTCACGGCGGCACCTGGCCCCAGCCGTACGGTCTTCGACGACGCGAGCATCGACAAACTCACCGGTGGTTCGGACAGGGATTGGTACTTCGCCAACAAAGTGGGCGGCACGGCGATCGACCAAGTGTTCGGCAAGCTTTCCACGGAACTGCTGGAGGAAGTGTAACGCGGAACATCGTCAGTCCAAGTCGTGGGGACGCCGAAGGGGCTCTCCGCCATTCGTGTTGAAAATCGTTCGTGAGCCGCAAGGCGCTAGCCGCGGGTCCGCAGAATCAACCCGCCGGCTAGCGCCCAATGGCACTCACTTTGTAATTTGTTTGCGAAGGCGATCATGCTTGGCATGAGATTTGCGCATTCTGATAAAGAGTCTTTATCACTGCCAGATTGTCATGGGGGCACGGATGTCCGACCAGGGTGCATTAA
>CAYSHJ010000649.1:0-4598 GCA_964430385.1 uncultured Planctomycetaceae bacterium | reverse complement strand
CGGCCGCGTCTTCTACTTCTATCACGGCGGTGATCAACGAGTCTTTATCTCCAGCGCTGATTGGATGCCCAGAAACCTCGACCGCCGCGTCGAACTGCTGGTCCCGATCGAAGACAAAGCCTGCCGCACGCGACTGGTCTCAATTCTGGAAACGTATTTTGACGACAACGTCAAAGCTCGTCAGTTGCAACCCGACGGCAGCTACGAAAGGGTGAAACCCGGCAAGAGCGGTGCGCATCGCTCACAAGAAATCCTCTTCAAAGAAATCTGCGAAATCGGCCGCCGCGCCGAGAACTCCCGCCGCACCGTCTTCGAACCGCACCGTGCGACGGGAACGAAAAACGAGTGAACATCCCATGAAAACACTGCTCCTGCTCCGTCACGCCAAGTCCAGTTGGAAGCACGCCGAGCTTGCCGATCACGAACGCCCGTTGAAGAAGCGCGGCCGTCAGGCTGCCAAACGTATGGGCCAATTGCTGCGCGAACTGGATCTCGTCCCGCAGCACATCCTCACCTCGAGCGCTACGCGCGCCTGCGACACCGCGCGTCTCGCCGCTGGTGGGATGCAGTACGCCGATCAGATCGAGTCCGTCGCCGCGCTGTACCACGCCGAGCCGCCTACATTCGTCGCCGTCGTCTCGCACATCCCCGAACGTTTTCAGCGACTGCTTTTGGTTGGCCACAACCCCGGCCTCGAAGATTGGCTCACGAGAATGATCGGCCACCACGAAGATCTCCCCACGGCCGCCCTCGCGCGGATCGAGCTACCGATCGAGAGTTGGCTAGACCTCACCCCCGACGCTCACGCCACGTTGCACGGCCTCTGGCGTTGGAAGGAGTTGTAGTGTTCGCCCAACGTCTCGCTCATGAGCGTCCCCGGCGTTTTGATTTTCGAGGCCCAGCGCGTTCACCCGAGGCGCGCTGCGTCTTACGCGACCGGCTGGGCGCGGGCTCTTGTTCCCCGCGTGGACGATGACCGGACGGTTGGTCGAGCACGATCCGAAAGTCGAGTTCTCGGCGGTCGGGATCAACGTGGGCGACTTGCACGCGGACTCGGTCGCCCAGGCGGAATTGTTTCCCGGTGCGACGGCCGATCAGGCTTAAGCTGTCGGGGTCGAAGTCGAAATAGTCGAACTCGGACAAGCCGCTGATGTGAACAAAACCATCGACGGGTAATTCGACCCCTTGGCAAAACAGCCCGAAACGTTCGACGCCCGTGATGAGTGCCTCCAACTCGTCGCCGATCCGCTCGGTCATGAACTCCAACAGCTTGAGCTTCGTCAATTCGCGTTCCGCCTGCGCCGCCCGACGTTCCGTGTCCGAACAATGCTGGCCGAGAATCTCCAATTCGGGCGGGCTTGGTCCGCGCAGAGCCTGCGACTGCTTGTAGCCCCGGCCCTCGTGGCCGGAGGGATTGATTTCGCGCGGAGAACGGACCGAATCATCCCGGCCACAAGGGCCGGAGCTACCAGAAACGAACTCGTCAAATAAACGATGGATCGTCAGATCGGGATACCGCCGGATCGGGCTGGTGAAGTGGCAGTAGTCGCGCACTGCCAGCGCGTAATGCCCGATCGGCAGACCGGAATACTCGGCCTGTTTCAGGCTGCGGAGTAGCGCATAGTTGATGGCATGTTCGGCCGGAGTACCTCGCACTCGCCGCAGCAGGTCTTGCAACTGAGCTTTCGAGAGAATGATCGGTCGGTCGTAGGGCGAAGGGCGGGATTTGAGATTTGAGATTTGAGATTTGGAATCCCGTCGCCCGCGCTTCTTCTTCGCTGGCTTATCTCGCTGGCCTACTTGGCTGGGCGTCGTCCGGCTAGGCTCGTCGATCGTGAATCCCAACGACACGACGAACTTCGCGAATGCTTGCAGCTTGAGCGGAGCGGGCGCGTCGTGCGTGCGACGGAGGAACGCGGTTTCGAGATCATTCAGTTTCGTCGCCACCGCGATGTTCGCGGACAGCATGAATTCCTCGATGACCTGGTGACTTTCGTCGTGCTCAACTTCGTGAGCACCTATGACTCGGCCGTCCTTGTTGAAGTCCAACTTCACTTCCGGCAGGTTGAGATCGAGTGCCCCCGCCGCGAATCGTCGTTGTCGCAGCGTCATGGCCAACTCGTACATGTCGCAGAGGAGTTGGACGATGGCCGGAGCGACGGGGTGCGCTACTTCAGGCGAGCGGGGCGGCGTCGGCGCCGCAGTTTGCTGATGCACGTCTCGATTCACCGGGGGGCTGACGCCGCCCCGCTCGCCTGAATGCAGGGAGATCAACGGCATCACCTCTTCATACGCGAACCGCCGCGTGACCTTGATGGCCGACTTCGCGAACTCGGTGTGGACCGGCACGCCGGCGGGAGTGAACTCGATGAACGCCGAGTTCGTGTAGCGGACGCGGCCTTGTTGCAGACTGGCCAGTCCGTTCGAGATCACTTCCGGCAGCATCGGCAGCACCTGCGTCGGCAAGTAGACGCTCGTGCCGCGATTCTTCGCCTCGCGATCCAGCGTGCCGCCGGTTTTGACGAAGTGAGCCACGTCCGCGATGTGAACTCCCAGCACCCAGTGTCCCGCCTCATTCTTCGTCAGCGAGATCGCGTCGTCGAAATCGCGCGCGTCCACCGGATCGATCGTGATGATCGTCTCGTGTGTCAGATCGAGCCGTCCCGACAGGTCACTCTCGTCGAATCTCTCTGCTTGCCATCTCGCCTCGTCGAGCACCTCGTCAGGAAAGCGATCCGGCAAGCCGTATTCGTGAATGATCGTCAGCAGATCGACACCCGGATCGCCTTTCGCTCCAAGCACTCGCGTCAGCACCGCCTCGCCGCCGCGCGTCTGCGTCGGGAACCGCAGCATTTCGATGACGACCTTGTCTTCCGGCACCGCGCCCTTCGCACCCGGATCGCCGACCCAAATCGGGTCGGAGAAATTCTTGCCGTCGATCTTCACGTAACCTTGGCCATCGAATTCGTCATACGTCCCGACAAACGAATTCGTCGCCCGTTCCAAAACCTCGACCACTCGTCCGCATCGCCGATCACCGCCAGCACGCCGAGCGATCAACTCGACGGCCACTTCGTCGCCGACCTGAGCGTCTCGCAAGTCTTGCGGTGCGATCGAAACCTCCAGCAGTTTCATGCCTTCGCGATGCCCCGCCGCATCCGCTGTCGCGACGAACACCGCGCCGCGCACGCCGATCCGCTTGATGAGGCCCGACAGCAGTCCCGGCTTCAGCGTGTCGCCGGAACGGAGTCGGGAGTCTTTTTCGTGCGACTCGTCGAGCGACTCTGGACGATTCTCTTCGGCATCCGTCGCACGAAAACGACTCTCGTCGTCTTTGCTTTCGTGCTCGAAGCTCGACACGCCGCGCTGAAAGATCGCCCGCCACGCGATGAGAAATTCCTCGAAGTCCCGCTTGCGCACGCCCAGCCGTTTGGCGACTCGCTTCGGCTCCAACTTCTTGGCGTTCGGCCGCGATTGGACATATTCGGTGATGAGTTTTTGGAAGAAATCAGACATGATTTTCGACAGAGGGATCTCGTGCCGACTTCGGCCGACCGTGCGACAATGGGGAGTGTTTCAGAGGGCTTGGCTACTCAATCGTGGGAAACCGGCGCGCGGACACTGCGTGGCGTCGATTCATTTGCAGAAAACGCTCGGTGACTCGGCCGATGTCCGTTTGTGGACGAGGCAGTATTCGCAACTCCGGGAGGCACGCTCTCGAAGAATTCTCCGGACCGCCGCGGGAACGGAATCGCTCATGGAGCGTTCGCCTCTCTCGCCTTGGCCTTGAGCATTCGCATGAACAACTCCGCCTGGCTGAATTCGCTCAGTTCCTCGCGTTCTTCATCGGTCAGTTCGTCCTCGCGGTTCTTGCGGAGCAATTCACTGGCACGTCGCTGAATCCTGGCCGACGGATGAAACTTCAGCAGTTTTTCGCGTGAGGGACGCGTTGCCAGAAAATCTGCAATCTCGCCAAAGATTCCAGGTTGGGCGACCTGACGATTGACACTCCTGCGCGGGACTCGCGGACGCGGTTTGGTTTTCGTAGGCATGTTGATCGCTCCTTGACAGCGGATTGTCCGATCGAACACAGGAAGTTCAAGTCCAAGGCGATTGCAACTTGGATCCCGCGACGCGCAGGTCGCCGTTGCGAACAGTCAGGCCGTTGGCGTCGAAGAATTCGCACAACGGGACCGAGAACTTGCGGCTGACGCTCCAGGCGTCGCGAAGTTGAGCCATCGTGGCGGGTCCGTTTGTGTCGAGGCATCCGGCGCAAAGCGTTCGAGCACGTTCGATCGCTTCGGACACAAAATACAGATCGTCGGCGACCTTCACGAGCAAACCGTCTTCCACGCTGACGTGCAACAGTGGTTCGATCTGCTCAATTTTCTGAGCGACGCTGGCGGCAAGTTCTCTGGTGGTCGGAGGCATCAGGCCGCCGGCGGCGATTTCCTCCAGCAGCTTGGCTCGCGTCGCGGTTTGGTTCTTCGTGAGCTTGACCTGCGCATCCGCCGGGCCGATCTGATGGCCGATTTTGACCAAGTCACCCTTTGTCAGCAAATGTTGAAAGACTGCGTCGAGCAACGCGGGCTGAGTGA
>CAYSHJ010000648.1:0-1568 GCA_964430385.1 uncultured Planctomycetaceae bacterium | reverse complement strand
GATCGACGAAGGGAAGCTCGGCCGCATCTTCCACTACCGCGCGAACTTCTTGCAGGACTGGACAATCTCCGCCGACTTGCCTCAAGGCGGCACCGCTCTCTGGCGATTGGATGTCGCGGCCGCTGGCAGCGGCGTGACGGGCGACTTGCTGGCGCACTGCATCGACACCGCCATTTGGCTCAACGGCAGCTTGCAAAACGTGACGGCCATGACGGAGACGTTCATCAAAGAGCGAAAGCACAACCTCACCGGCAAGGTGGAGAAAGTCGGCATCGATGACGCCTGCGCGTTCTTGTGCCGGTTCAAGAATGGTTCATTGGGCCTGTTTGAGTCGACGCGCTACGCGCGCGGGCACAAGGCACTGTACACGTTCGAGATCAACGGCGAGCACGCCTCGATCAAGTGGGACTTGCACGACCTGCATCGCTTGCAGTGGTTCGATCACCGTGACGAAGGTCGGCTCCGCGGCTGGCGGTCGATCCATGTGACCGATGGCGATCATCCCTACATGAGCAAGTGATGGGTGCCCGGCTTGCAGATCGGCTATGAGCACAGCTTCGTGCATCAAGTCGCCGACTTCCTCGAATCGCTGGCCAAGGGCGAACCGTGCCGCCCGACTTTCCGCGACGCCCTAGAAACCCAAAAGGTCTGCGACGCCGTCCTCGCCAGCGCGAAGGACGGCCTGTGGGTCAACGTGTAGGTCGAAATCGGCCGAGGACAATTGTGCGAGGTCCGTCATCTCGCTCTTTTGGACTGCTGGGAGTTGTCACAGCTTTCGTTCGCGGCGCAGCCGCTATTGTTCCTTCGCCATCGACGGGAGCATCCTAACTCTCCACACCTCGGAAAGCGGCTCCGCCGCAATGGAAAGCGGTGACAAGTCACTGCAGTGCAGATGCAACGCCATCGGCGTGCGCGGGGGTCGTTTGACTCTCTCACCCACGCCGATGGTGTAGGGTTAAACATCCCAGACGACTCCGCGAGAAGTATAATTGGGGCGCTCCAAACGTCCGATCGGAAAAAAGTCCGTCATTTCGCTGTGAACGAACGGATCAAATGCCTACCATGCTCATTCACAGCCCGGCCGCTCGCAGGAGTCGCCGGGCTGTTGCAGTTGTCCTAGGCCTGGCTCTGAGCCTGACCCGCACGTTGGATACCAGTTTGATCCGGTTCCAGTCAGCCTGGAAAGGCTGACCTACTACCTTGAAAGGACTGTCGGCCATGGAACGTGAGCCGATCTCGGCCGAAGGCTATAACAAACTGCGAGAAGACATTCGACACCTCGAGGAAGTCGAGATGCCGAAGGTGGCCGCGCTGATCGCCGACGCCCGCGCCGAAGGAGACTTGCGCGAAAACGCCGAATACCACGGTCAGCGTGAAAACCAAGGCCGCATGCAGGCGAAGATCAACCAGTTGAAGAACCGCCTGGCCGACTGCGTGATCGTCGATCGAGCGTCGCAACCGAAGGGAGTCGTCGCTTTTGGTTCCATCGTCTCGCTGAATGATTTGGCGACGGGTAAATCCGAAAGCTACGAATTGGTCGGGCCGGGAGAAGAAGACTACGACAGCGA
>CAYSHJ010000647.1:0-3486 GCA_964430385.1 uncultured Planctomycetaceae bacterium | reverse complement strand
GTTGGGTCTCGGCTACGCGAATCTCGGCAGCTTGTTAATGTCGTGGGGCATCCCCTACGACAGCGACACCGGCCGCGGGATTTGTGCAGCGTTGACGGCACTGCTCAACGGACAGGCGTATCTCACGTCCAGCCGCATCGCGAGTACGATCGGGCCGTTCGCCGGTTACTCCGAAAATGAACAGCCGATGCTTCGCGTGATGCAGATGCACCGTGAAGCCGCGTACCGCATCGACCCGTGCTGCCCCGAGTACTTGCGAGAAGCCGCTCAGCACGTCTGGGACGAGTGCCTCGAATCGGGCCGCAAGCACGGCTATCGGAACGCTCAGGCAACGGTGCTCGCACCGACCGGCACGATCGCGTTCATGATGGACTGCGACACGACCGGTATCGAGCCGGACATCGCGCTCATTAAGTACAAACAACTCGCCGGCGGCGGCATGTTAAAGATCATCAACCGCACGGTGCCGGTCTCGCTCAAGTCGCTCGGCTACGATCAGCCGCAGATCGAGGGGATTCTCGATTACCTCGAAAAACACGACACGATCGAGAACGCTCCGTCGCTGAAGGCGGAGCACCTGCCAGTCTTCGACTGTGCGTTCAAAGCCGCGAAGGGATCACGGACGATCCACTGGCGAGCACACATCAAGATGATGGCCGCCGCTCAGCCGTTCCTGTCGGGAGCGATCTCGAAGACGGTCAACATGCCTGCCGACTCGACGGTCGAGGATATCGAGAACGCCTACATCGAAGGCTGGAAGCTCGGTCTGAAGGCGCTCGCCATCTATCGCGACGGCTCAAAGCAATCGCAGCCGCTGAACACGTCGAAGGACAGCCAGACGAGGAAGTCGGGCGAAACCGCTGGCGAAGCGGTTCTCGGCCGTCCGGTTCGCCGCCGCTTGCCGGCGACGCGCAACTCGCTGACTCACAAGTTCAGCGTCGGTAATCACGACGGCTATATCACCGTCGGTCTGTTCGAGGACAACACGCCCGGCGAGTTGTTCATCACGATGGCCAAAGAAGGCAGCACGATCGGCGGACTGATGGACGTCATTGGCACGCTCACCTCGATGGGCCTGCAATACGGAGTGCCCGTCAGCGTGTTCGTCGACAAGTTCTCGCACAGCCGATTCGAACCGAGCGGCTGGACGAAGAACACTGACATCCCGCATGCGAAGTCGGTGGTCGATTACATCTTCCGCTGGCTGGGCATGGAGTTCATTCCCGGCTTCCGCGAACAGAACTCACCGCAAGCTCGCGAAGCCGCGCTGTTGCAACACGGTTCCGCCGTGACTCCCACGACCGAGACTTTCACGAATGAGCTGGCGACGTTGATCGAGACGCACATCAACGGCGCCGGCGCGATCGGAGCCAGTTCCGCTTCGTCAGGCTCGACCCTCAGGCTGCTACAGGAAATTTCCGATGGCCCCGCCGTTCGCAGTCAACAGTTCGCTCGCTTCCAGAGCGACGCGCCCGCCTGCGATAATTGCGGAGCCATCACCGTCCGCAACGGCAACTGTTACCTCTGCCACAACTGCGGAGCCAGCATGGGCTGCAGCTAGCCGACTCGTGGAGCACGCTTCCGACCTGCTTCGCGACAAAGCAAACTTGCGGGCAAGTTGAAAACGTGCCCCACGAAATGCACGGGATGACGCTGATGGAGCGGCTCGTCTCTTGCCTCGGCACCCCGGTTCTCGGACGAACCGGGGTGTTTTCGTTTTCCCTGAACTTGCAGGACACCCTGACAGATGTTGCCGACCACGTGGAGCACGTCAAGCCGGACCTACTGCGGCAGATTGTTCGAGACGCACTCGAACGGTTGTTCGGTCTGCACGATCCCGCCAAGCACACCCTCGACTTCCTGCCCGGCGTCGAGCCGTCTTCCGATCAACGGCAGGACCGCGAAGCTCGAGACAACGACACCGTCGTCCTCCGCCTCAGGGAATGCGATTTGGGATCGGAGGAAGGTTGGGAGCGACTCGCCGATCTTTACAGCGGCAAAAAGTACAAACGCTGCTGCGGTGGTTCGTGACGGATGGTCAGCGAAGCCGCGAGCGAGCTTGCGTGCCAGCGGCCAGTCTGCCGCCGCGTAGAACTCTTCGGCAATGTGATCTGCTCAACCGCGCCGGGTGTGTGAAGCACATTGCGAATCAGCCTCGCCCCTGAGCTTGCCTCAGGGGTTTAACGGCTTTTGCCCTACTTCGGCAGCGTCGGATCGAGTGGCGCAAAAGCCGTTGCTTCCCCGGCGCAAGAGACTGTCCGGCTTTTCTTGGAGTGCTGCGGCTTGACGCAGCCCTCCATCCCTCGCGGGCTTAAGTTGCGAATGCAATCCGATATCAACATCAACGTGACAAAACGTATTCACCAACCGGGAGCCGTCTATCGCCGCTTCAAATTGTTTCGGCGAATTGAATGGAGGGCTGTGTTGGGGCACCGAGCTTCTGGGTCACACAGCACTCCAGATTTCAGGGCGAGAAAGCCGGACAGTCTCACAAGGCCGGGGCGGAGCGAATTCGGAAAGTCGCACGAGCGGCCCTTCGCGTGTTGTCCCGCGCCGCTGTCTCCGGCGTTTCGGCTCCGCACGGAATCGCGGCCATGATTCGGGGCGAGGATTTTCTAAAGATCGCCGAATGCTCCGCGACCGGACCCACGGAAACGGACTGGCGAACGGCCGTGAGCCGTGTTTAGCCGGCGCTGATTTTCTTGGACCGTGTTTTGGCGGCAGTTCTTTGGCGTTTCTGTTTAGCCTTGCGCAGCCGAGCACGGTCCATCGCTTGCAGGTGTTTGAAGTAACCGTCGATTCCACCGTATCGCTGGATTAACTCTTCGCGCACGCGCCGGACTTCATCGACGTTGGGATCTTTCATGGTTTTTTCCTCCGTCGAATCGTTTGGCCGAGTCGCCATTGTGGAATCGTCTCGGGCGACACCAACAACGGAACGTCCAAGTCGTGTTTGCGACAAATGGAATCCAATTCTCGTTGAGAAATCGGGTTCGCCAAATGAGCGTAATTCCAAGTGAGCAAGTAGTCGACTCCATGTGCCGCCGAAATCGCCATCTGGAGTGCGTCGCCCAGCTTCGTATCCGGAATCACTCTGGATGCGACAATGTCATCGAAAAGCTCGCGTGCCAGGTGCGTTGATGGCAAACTGCGAATTCGATTGGCCATTCGGACACATTCCGCTTGCCGTCGAAATCGCCCGTCTCGCAACTCGTCAATCGTGGTCGCCGAAACCCAAATCGAAAAATGTTGCCGTTCCTGCTTCCACCAGTCGCGTGTGCTCGCTCGCCGCGCCAGCGCCGTCACGTCTGAGCCGCTGTACCAATACGCGGAGATGATGTTCGTGTCCAAGTAAACGCTCGATTTCTGGCCTGGTTCAAATCGCGAGATTTTCAGGTAGCAGGCGCGCAGCGGTAGCGTAGTCGTTGCGGGGCGAGAGCTGCCAACGGTTAGGCGGCGTGGCTGGGCGGGTTGGTGAGTTGGTCC
>CAYSHJ010000646.1:0-5036 GCA_964430385.1 uncultured Planctomycetaceae bacterium | reverse complement strand
GGCGCGATCTCGCCGTGATACGACTGCCGGTACTCGCTGGCGTAGAACGCGAGCAGTTCGTCCTCGGTCGGCCGATGCCAATGCGCGACCAAACCGCAACGACGGCAGATTCCGGTGTCGAGCGGCTGGCCGTGACGATCTAGCTTGGCGATCAACTCGCGGTCCAACCCGCCGCACAGGTCGCAGGGATCCTTGGAGGCGAGGATACGCTCACCCGGCAAATCAACGGCCATGAAACGGCCTCCGCGCAGAAGCTGTCCGAAAACCGGCAACAGAAAGGCGGGGATATAAGTTTTCCCGGACAACGGGGTCAAGCCGAGTCATTCGATCTCCGGATCATGGTTGCCACACTACGTCAGCAGTCCTCGAACCACGTTGCCGTGGATGTCGGTCAGGCGGAAATCGCGGCCTTGGAAACGGAAGGTCAGACGGGTGTGGTCGAGGCCCAGCAGGTGCAGGATCGTCGCGTTCCAGTCATGGACGGGAACCGAATCTTGAACGACGTTGTAGCAGTAGTCGTCGGTCTCTCCGAAGGTGATGCCGGGCTTCACGCCGCCGCCGGCGAACCACATGCTGAAGCAACGGCCATGATGATCGCGGCCGTAGTTGGTCGGTGTGAGTGCTCCCTGGCTGTAGACCGTGCGGCCGAACTCGCCGCCCCAAATCACCAGCGTTTCGTCGAGCAAGCCGCGCTCTTTGAGGTCTTTGACCAACGCAGCGGACGGCTGATCGACGTCTTGGCACTGACCGCGAATTTGAGTCGGCAAGCTGCCGTGTTGATCCCAGCCGCGGTGCATCAACTGCACGAAGCGGACGCCCCGCTCGATCATCCGCCGCGCGAGCAGGCAATTCCGAGCGAAGCCGCCGTCAATGCCGTCGTCATTAAGTCCGTAGCTGTCGATCACGTGCTTCGGCTCGGATGAGAGATCCGTCAGCTCGGGCACCGACGACTGCATGCGGAAGGCCATCTCGTACTGCGCGATGCGCGTGTTGATCTCCGGATCGCCGAACGAATCGGCGGCGAGTTGATTCAGTTCAGACAGACCATCGAGCATTTCGCGTCGCGAATTCGGATCAACTCCGGGTGGGTTCGACAAGTACAGCACAGGGTCGTCGCCGGAGCGGAACCTCACGCCTTGATGCTTTGACGGTAAGAAGCCGCTGCCCCACAGCCGCGAGAAAATCGGCTGATCGGTTTTATTGCCGCTCCCTTGCGAGATCATCACGATGAACGCGGGCAGGTTTTGGTTCTCGGTGCCGATGCCGTAACTCAGCCACGCTCCCAAACTGGGCCGGCCGGGCTGCTGCGAACCGGTTTGAATGAACGTGATTGCCGGGTCGTGATTGATGGCTTCGGTATTGAGCGACTTTACGATCGCGATGTCATCGACCATCTTGGCTGTGTGGGGCAACAGTTCGCTGACCCACGCGCCGCATTGGCCGTGTTGAGCGAACGGAAAGATCGACGATGCGACCTGCAGTGTCTTTTGTCCCGACGTCATGCCAGTGATTCGTTGCCCCAAGCGGACGGAGGCCGGCAATTCTTGGCCGTGATATTCCTTCAGCTTCGGTTTGTAGTCGAACAAGTCGATGTGCGACGGCCCGCCGGACATGAAGAGATAGATGACTCGCTTGGCTTTCGGCGCGTGATGCGGCGCCGCCAGGATGCCCGGGCCGTCGGTGAGCTTGTTCGTCTCGGTTGCTGTCGCGAACCGAGCGGGGTTCAGCAACGACGCGAGTGCCGCCGCTCCGAGACCGGTTGCCGAGCGGCCAAACAATTGACGTCGGGACAGCAGTTGTTGATATTCGCGGTGCAGATCCATATCGGCATCTCCGGGCGAGTTCGCGAAACTGACGTGCAGCGAGTAGCAGAACGACGAACCGGCGGTTTGGTCAAGAACACCGGGGCTTGGTTTCAATCATGCTTGGGGAAGCGTCCGCAGACTTTATTGTGGTCGGGGACGACTGTAGCATGACAGGCTCTTTTCAGGCCGCCCAGTGTCCGGGGCATGGCCTGATTGTTCGGGAAACAATTCCGAGGGCCAGTCAGTCCGCGCGAAGGTCGAGGTTGTCTCGATCCGCATGTTCCGAAAAACTCGCGAGTTCAACTAACGAAGGTGTCGGAGATGATGGGGTCTTTCGACCGCTCGAAGCGGCTGGCGTGGATGATCTTGTTGCTGACGTTCATGGCAGTTGCCGCCGAGACATTGTGGCTCGCGACGCCGACGGTGATGGCTCAACCAGACGAAGGGGCCGAAGTAGGCGCCGAGGAAAAACCCGCTGCCGAGCCGGTCAAGAAGAAAGCGGCTGCGCCAGCCGCCGACGCCGCGGAGCCCAGTGAGCCAAGCTTCATCTGGTGGGTGATCAAGACCTCCGGTCCGATTGGTGTCGTGATCTTCGGCCTGTCGTGCTACTTCATCGCGACGGTCAGCCGATTGTTTCTGGAACTGCGGCCGATGGTCGCCATGCCGCCGGAATTGCTGGACGACATCAAGCAAAAGATGGAGAAAAAGGACTACAAGGGGGTCTATCAAAGCATCAAGGATACGGATTGCTTGTTCAGCAAGTACGCCTCGGCCGGGTTGAGCGAGTTGTCGGCCGGTTTGTCGGAGGCTCGCGACGCAATGGAGCGAACCAGCGACGTGCAAACCGCGGAGATGGACAAGAAGATCAGCATGCTGGCGGTGCTCGGTACGCTGGGGCCGATGATCGGACTGCTCGGCACGCTGCAAGGGATGATCCGCAGCTTTAGCGTCATCGCCATGTCGGACGCGGGAATGAAGGCCAGCCAAGTGGCAGAAGGAATTTCCGAAGCATTGCTGCTGACTTTTGAAGGAGTCGCGCTGTCCGTGCCGGCGATTTATTTCTTCGCCGTGTTTAAGAACCGCGTCTCGTCGATCAGCGCCAACACGATGTTGGCGGCTGACGAGTTCGTGCGAAGGTTGGCCAGTGCCGCCAAAGCGGCCGCGGCCGCTCCGAAGACGACAACCGTCGCACCGCCCGCAGCTCCGAAGACGTAGTGCAATTGTTTTCAAATCCCAAATCCGAAATCTCCAATCCGCAATCGGGTGAGCCATGTCTGGCTCGATGAACACCGAAGCCAATGCCGAACCGAACTTGACGCCGATGCTGGACTTGGTGTTTCAATTGATCACCTTTTTCATGCTGGTGATCAACTTCAAGGCGGCGTCGCTGGACCTCAGCCTCAAGCTACCGGTCGTCGGCTCGGCACGGCCGGTCGATACGCAGGGGCAAGAGGAGTTGCTGGTCTTGAACGTCGACAAAGAAGGGAAGCTGAACGTCTTCGGTATTTCACGCCAAATCGAGGAGTACATCGCTGCGGAAGCCAAGGCGAGCCGCACGACGGCCAAGCGGGAGAATCCGAAGTTCAAGCCGGACGACGACCTGCCCACGACCGTCGTGGTCCGAGCGGACAAGGAGACGCCTTTCAGCTTGCTCAACCTGATCATCAAGGCCTGCCAAGAAAAAGGGTTTCGCAAATTCGCCCTCAAGGCCATGGACAAACCGGATTGAGCGAGAGCGGAGGATTGAGATGAGTCGTCGCCGGAAGAAACACAAGGGGGGTGAGAGCGTCGAGCTGAATCTGGCCGCCATGCTGGATATGGCGTTCCAGTTGCTGGCGTTTTTCATCCTCACCTTCAAGCCATCTCCCGTCGAAGGGCAGATCAATCTGAAGCTGCCGCCGCCGCAACCGGTCACGCAGGTGAAGCAGGGACAACAGGTGGGCAGCGACGATCAGAACAACAATCCAGTTCAAGGGCTGAATTCGTTGGTGATCTCGCTGTTCTCGACCCCCAATGGACGTATCGCCACGATGGCCGTGGGCGAAGGACCGGTTGCCGGCGTAAGTGCCTTGGATGGTCGCCTGAAGGCGGTGCTCGGCGACGCCAGCAGCCCGTTCGATCAAGTGTTGATTCAAGTGGATTCGCGATTGAAATACGAAGAGCTGATGAAGGTGATCGATGTCTGCACGCGGCAGACGCTGCCCAGCGGAGAGAAGTTGACGAAACTCAGCTTCGTCGAACTTCCAGCGGGAGCGGCCCCGTAAAAAGCCGCGAGAGCTTCCACCACAAGCCCGGCTTCTGAAATGTGAGTTTGCGATGCTGCGCCCGTTTTAGACTCCTTCGCTTTCCAAAGTTGTTGCGATTGAGTCAAGTTTTCGGAACACTAATCGACACTGATCTTCACTAATCAAACCACTCTTCACTAATCAATCCACAGTCCTCGTGCCATTAGCGTTGATCAGCGCCGATTAGTGTTCCAAGTTTGTTTTTACGTTGGTCTGAGGCGAAGCCTCGCTGAAGTCTTCGGTTGTAATTTATGCGCGCCGTGCGCGCAATTTGTCCCCTTTCCCCCGATGCGGGGGAGAGGGAGCAAGATTGCGGGCGAAGCCCGCGTTAGGCGTCCTCATGAAATCTCATCCTCGTCATCCGTCACCGCCGCTGTTCGCTCGCCGCGACTTGTTCCGGCTGATGAGCATGCTGATGCTGTTGGCCGTGGTGGGAATGCTGATTTATCGCTCCGCTGATCCAAGCATGTGGCGCTGGATGGCGGCTGACGTGCGCGAAGAAGGCGATGCCGACGCACACGACGAACCCTTCGTCGAGACAATGCTCACCGGCCCCAACGACCTGCAACCGTTTGAGCAGTCTCAGGCCGAATACCTCTTTCAGGCAGTCACCGACAAAGCACCGATTGCGGCCGAGGAAATGCCCGCCTATTGGAAACTGATGCGTTGGAGCAGGACACAGTCCTTCGACGAAATGTGGCAGAGAGCTCGCAGGGATCGCTATTTCACACATTTCGCGGAAGCGCCGGAGAAACATCGTGGCGAGTTGATCGCGCTGAAGCTGAGTCTTCGTCGTTCGGTTCGTCACGACAAGGTCTCGAAGAACTCGGCCGAAGTGAAAGAAGTGTATGAGGCCTGGGGAGTCACGGACGAATCTCGCAGCGAACTCTACGGCGTCGTTTTCTATGACCGCCCTCCGCAGATTCCCATCGCACCTAACATTCAC
>CAYSHJ010000645.1:0-15846 GCA_964430385.1 uncultured Planctomycetaceae bacterium | reverse complement strand
AAAGTATCGCGATCGACAGAGCTCTAAACCGCATGTTTCGGCCAATCGCTTGAAATCTTTACGCGAGTATCGGCGGACATGGTGAGCCAGGTCATCATTGTAGGTCCAGAAGAACCGCAGTGCGGGAGTCGTTACAAACAGGAAACCGCCGGGGCGTAACGCATTCGCCACCTGTCGGAGCGCATCCACATCTCCCGGAATATGCTCCAGCACGTCCAAAAGGAAAATGGCGTCCCACTGATCTGACATTTCGAGGTTCATCAGATCAACTTGATACCTCTGGATGCCGGGTTCCAGAATGGTTCCGGCCATCTGTAGCGCGCGGAGCGACGAGTCACCAAGCGCCAACTCTGTGAAGAGTCCGGGAGCATGTTCTGAGAGGTACTTGACCCATCCGCCACACCCGCCACCGAGATCAATTGCTCGCAGCCCTTCTCCGGTTGTTGGGAAACGACTGATGGCCTGTTTGACGGAATGCAACAGAAACCGGTGACGTCCGAGATACCAGAAATGCTTCGCCTGCATCTGGAACAGTGTCTCGAACCCGTCCGAGTCGTATTCTTCGTCGCGATGCTCGACAGGCGACCGCGGAACAAGAATCCCGTCGTCCGTCGCGCGAAATCCTGGCATGGGCGACGGCAAACTCGCAGTTTGTGGTGGCGTGGGAATCATGGTTATTAAATCTCTCGCTCGATTCCCGCCGGAACAAGCGGCCTTTGGCCCGTCGTCGCGACAGACGGCGGAACCGTTTCCGACCGATACGACACTTTCGTCCGAATGGAATGCAAGTAGTCGTTTACGTTCGCGATCACCGACGACTGTTCCGCTTCGGAAATCTCATAATACAGTGGCAACCGAAGCAGCCGTCCGCTGACGTCCTCAGTGATGGGGAGGTCGTGCTCGTCGTATCCAAACGTTTTCCCCATCGGGGATGAGTGGAGCGGGACGTAATGGAACACGGCACCGATCCCGTTGGCCTTAAGATGAGCCATCAGTCCATCGCGGGTTGCCATGTCTGGCAGAATGATCCAGAAGAGGTGCGAATTGCTGGCGCACTCTTCCGGGATCTGCGGGAGCTGCAGGAATCCATCAGCCTCCAGCGGCTTCAAGTGCTGGCGATAAAACTCATAATGTTTGCGGCGGCGCTCGTTGATGGCCTCCATCATCTCCAATTGCGCGTAGAGAAACGCCGAGCAGATCTCGCTGGGGACGTACGACGAGCCGACGTCAACCCAGGTGTATTTGTCGACCTGTCCGCGCAGGAATTGACGGCGGTTGGCTCCTTTGTCGCGGATGATCTCGGCCCGTTCCACCAGTTCGGGAGTGTTCAGGCACAGCGCACCTCCTTCGCCGCAGATGAAATTCTTGGTTTCATGAAAACTGAACGCGCCCATGTGACCGATCGACCCCAGCGCGCGGCCATTGTACGCGGCGTTGACCCCCTGGGCCGCATCTTCGACAACCATCAGGTTGTACTGCTTGGCGATCGTCATGATGCGATCCATTTCGCAGCCGACGCCGGCATAATGCACCGGGAAAATCGCCTTCGTTCTGGGCGTGATGGCCTCTTCGATCAGGCTGTCGTCAATATTCAGCGTGTCACTGCGGATGTCGACGAAAACGGGCTTCACACCGAGTCGGACGACCGCATTGGCGGTCGAGACAAACGTAAACGAAGGAAGAATCACCTCGTCCCCCGGCTTGAGATCGCAGAGCATCGCCGCCATCTCGAGTGCCGCGGTGCAGGAGGGGGTCAACAGCACCTTATGGATCGCAAATCGCTCCTCGAGCAGCTGTGCGCACTTTTGCGTGAAATGCCCATCGCCTGAGATGTTGCCGTTGGCCACCGCCTGGGCGATGTAATAGAGCTCCTTGCCAGCGATGAAGGGCTTATTAAACGGAATCTGGATGGAATTGCTCATATCGCCGAATTCTCGATCTGAAGAGTTAGAATCAGGTTCGCGCATTCGGCTCAAGTTACAAGTGCTGCCGCGAGCGGCAAATTAGACTCGCTCCAGAGGGCTGGAAACTGGCGGTTCCACGCCGACCGGAGTCGATATTCCTGCATTTTGTCATCTCGATCCGGAATGTTTTGAAGCACTTGCTGCAAACGGCTAGCCGCCTTCCAGAGTCTCAAATGTTAACCCTGTTACTTGGCGGATGGGGATCCGTCAATCATCGTCCCGCTCGAATCTCAGAACCAATCCAGGAAAGGCTGCGACAGCCCGATACAAACCAGTCAATTAGGACATTCGACATCAGCCGCTGGGCGCTAGCCCCGGTTAGGCGAACTCAAACCGGGGCTAGCGCCCTGCGGCTGATGAATCGTTTGTGCTATGGTGTTCACAACGAACGAGACGAGACGACAAGCGGGTTGTGGGCAGAATCAGGTCGAACCGTTTGCCGGATGACTCATCAGCCGGTGTAACTCGTCGATGAGATTTGAAAGATCTTCGAAGCGATTTAGGCGGACTCCCACGGCACCGCCGCCAGGGTGCGGCTCGACGAAACCTCTGTCCGCACAAAGCCCCAGGCGCCGGTAGAACGCTTTCAGAAGAAACTGCTTCACATCCTCGGGATCCGCCTGTTGCGTGTCGACGTGGACTTGGAAAAAGTCTCCCTGGCCAGCCGCGTTCACGCGCACAGCGACGCTGGTCTGGCCGTACGCGCGTTTCAGCATGGCTTCCGCGAGGTCAATCAGCGCCAAGCCACGGAAGAAATTCGTACCAGGTACCAAATGCAGTGGCTTGTCGGGAGCGGAGGACAACGATTGATCCTCCAATCCTCGATTGAAATCGAATGGCTTGGCTCCGAAACGTTGCAACCACTGTTCCAACAATCCCGGTCCGCGAAACGGCTTCTCCCAATCGAGCTCACTCAGCATCGCGGCTTTCGTCGGGAGTGAATCCACCGGTATGTCAAAGCAGCGATCGCCAAGCTGCGACAACGAGACACATTCGATCCACTGCTCGGGATGATGAATCAGGAAACAGTTCTTCGCCACTTCACCGAACAAGTACCCGACCATCGACCTCAAGGGTGTAGCAATTTCTTCGACAACCTTGCCGCTGGAATCGGTGCGACGCAACAGCGGGTCGTGCCAGCCCAGCAACAGCGAGTCCAGAGTGCTGTCGGCCATCTCCGTGGCCGCATTGGCCGACAACTTCCGGGACTCGATCAGTTGCTCGATGTACCATTGCCGATTCTCCCGCAAGCGACTGCGCAGTTCTTCCTGAGATGCGCGGAGCGGCAACTGCTGGAGGACATCTCGCACCCACTGGTTTTTGCTTTCTGACAGGACACCTCGTTCGATCAGATCGCTCTCGATTTCCTGAAAGAAGTCCTTTTCCAGGGGTAATCGCACCAAGATCGCGGCCAACTCAGCGGCCTTCCCGGTCATCTTTCGCATCTCAGAGGTTGTCAACCGCCGCGGTTCCGGGGCCTCGGCGTAGACTCCGGCCGACCACTTCCATGCCTCCGAGTCGCGATCGACGCTGTACGGGAACAAGACGCGAAAGCGATCGGTCGGCACGGGCTAGGTTCCCAGGATGCGATAGTTCTCGCGCGGATTGGACGAGATCAGCGCCCCCTGTGAGTACTCTCCTTTCTGCTCGGTCGCCTGATCGAGCGCACCCGCGCGAACGCCCGTTCCGTACTCCGCTTGGCAAGCGAGCTGGACTAACATGTCCGGACCGATGCCCAGATCGAACAGCGAATTGATGGCGTTCTTGACTGCGACTGTCACCGCCGACGAACTGGAGAAGCCCCCTTGAGGGATATTGCCCGTTGACATGACTCGCAGACCTCGGAAGCCGTCGCGTCCGAGCACCGTTTGCACTCGTGCGCCCAGGTTGCCATCGCGGAGCGTTCGCATGGAGGCAATCGCGTTCCCCAGCAGCGAAAACGGACGCCGCATGTTGTTGCTGACCCACATGGTACCGGGAGGCAGCGGCTGCCTCTGCTCTTGACGTGCGGCAATCTCGGCATTGGAAAAATAGCCCAGCGACAACAGCAGATTCTCGGCCATCCGAGTTCCGAAGCCTTCGTAACTGTACAAATCGGCGATGCTCGCCCCCGGATACATGCTCTCGTCATCGGCCGAGACGTAGTCGATTTTTTCGCGAAAATGCGGGTCTGTGGGGTACAGACGAATCTTGCGATCGTCCGCCGATTGAACCAGGATGACCACCTGCTCGCGTCCTGCGACGTCCGCAGCACCGATCGGCATTTGCCACGCCGGTCCATAGAACCGGCCCATGTCGGGATGCATGAAGGCAATTCGCAAGCGCCCCCCTGAAATCCCAATTCCGACCGGTTGATCACCGCGAACGTCCACTTCCGTCTGGCGCGAGTATTCGAGCAATTCTTGCAGTTGCGCGGTGATCGAAGCGACTTGTCCGGGTGGTCTGCCCTGGCCAATCGCCTGGGCGATCTCGGTGACGCCCATCATCAAAGCAGGTGGCGTTCCCCTTCTGGAGAGAATGCCTTCAAGGAGTGCCAAATCCATGGGGCGAGTGACATCCGAAGACAAGAGATCGAACTCGGGGTCGGCCGCGGTCGTGGTGATGGCCCGAATCTCGCCCCGATCGCGGTAGATGGCCTCGATGATGTCGGTGAAATAGAACTGCCCCTGCGCATTTCGATTGTTGACCGCGCCGAGGTATCGCCGGAGCGTCGCCGCGCGGATTGCATAGAGCGGACAGTTTCCCTCGGTCGTATCGAGTAACGTCTGGCGCTGCGGCCCCTCGGACATCAAATCAATGTCGCGCTGTTCGACGATGCGCATGACGCCACGGTTCCCATCGCGAACAATGCGCCCCATCCCCTGATTCTTGGGTGGCTCATAGATGGCCGTCAGCAGAGTCAAATCCGCCTCGCGGTGACCCAGGCGATGAGTGTCATACAGACGCTGGAAAACTGAGGCTGTGACGATTCGATCGCCCATCGTAACGATCAACACGGGATTGGCGGGTTCGAGGTCCGGGACGCAAAATGCCTCAAAAGCGGCAAAACCCGTTCCTCCAGCCGGATTATCCGATCGAACGTAGATGTTGTCCGGACCGAGAGCAGCGGCCACTTCAGCGCTACGGTATCCGACCAGACAAACCGCGGGAGAACGACTGAGTTTGCGAAACCCATTGATGGAATGCCTTGCGAGCGGAACGCCGCAAACCGGCTGAATGCACTTCGGCGCTGTCCCGAAACGAGTCCCTTTTCCCGCCGCCAACACCACGAGGACCGGTTCGTCGGAATGGACCCGGTTCGAGCCCGCAGGAGCGGGATTCAGAACCTTGTCTGAATGGATCCGTGCGGACTCGGCCAGCGTCTCCAATCCTCGAACTGGCATGAATGATGACTCCAACACAGGATGATTCTTCCGCCTTGGGCTCTGATGCTGCGCTGGGCGGCCTCGAGGATGGATCCAGCGTCACGCTCCCCCGCTCACTCACGGCGCCTTCGGCGGAACCAACAGCCGACGGGTCTCGGAGCAAAGTTCACAGCAAGACCGCTGCCTGAATTCCTCAGAATTCAGCTACTTCGGCGGAGCGGCCTCGAAGGCGCCGCCAAGCCACACGAACGGCGCGAGATGTTGCGCCAGGAAGTCGTATTCGGAATCGAGGGCATAGCTCGTAAGGATCAACAAGTCCTCGGAGCCGGCTCCTGCGACGATCGAGTCTCCTTCCGGTGCTCCGTTGCCCGTGCGCGGTGCGAGGACATCATTGCCGAATCCGCCGTCCAGCGTGTCGACACCCGAACCGCCCACCAGCGTGTCGTCGCCGTCCTGTCCCAGAAGACTGTCGTGGCCTAGTCCACCCGCGAGCCGATCGTGACCCGCTCCACCGAAGAGCGTGTCGTCGCCGCCGCTCCCCAGCAACGTCACCGCCCCCATGAACGCACCGGCATTCAGATTGTTGTTCCCCGCGCCTCCTGTGAACGAGAAGAGTTCGATGCCCAGCACCGAATCGGTTCCCAGTCCGCTCAGTGACGAGTTCGTCAGCGTGATGTTGACGTCACCCGACTCAATCAAGATGTCCGTGCCCGTCCCGCCATCGAGCGTGTCGTTCCCTAACCCGCCGCGCAGCGTGTCGCCGCTGCCACCTTGACCGAGCAGACGATCATTACCGCTCCCGCCGACCAGCGAATCAGCTCCTGCTCCGCCAAAGAGATACGAACCTGAGTCGCTTCCCAGCAGCGTGTCGTTGCCGCCGTTCCCAAACAACGACGTAAAGAACCCGAAACCGCTGACGTCGATACGATCATGGCCGGCATCGCCGTACAGCTGAGCCTGTTCGATCCCGATGATCGTGTCGCTCCCCTGGCCTATCGCACTCGCATTCGTCAGCGTGTAGCTGCCAGCGATCGTTTCTTTGATCGCATCGATCCCGGCCCCGCCATTGATCGTGTCGTCCCCCAACCCGCCGCTCACCGTGTCTCCCGAATAGCCGCCACCATCGACATTGTCATTCCCCGCCTCGCCCGCCAGTGAATCCAGTCCGGATCCGCCAAACAGACAATCATTACCGTCGCCGCCCGTCGCCAGATCATTGCCGCCGCCGGCTTGCAGACTGTCGTTCCCCGCGCCCCCAACAAACGTGTCGTTACCCAGTCCACCGATCAGCGTGTCGGCGCCGTCGCCGCCGGCCATGCTGATCGGCTTGTCGGTCGTATTGGTCAGGCTGTCATTTCCGGCCGCTGCGTTGAACGTCACCTTTGCGACATCCGCTGCTGGTAGAGTTTGTTCGACAGTATTAGCGCCAGTCACGATGCGCACGCGTATGTTCGTTCTATCGACAGTCTCCACCGTCGCGACATCGTGATCCGCCGTTCCTGTGAGGACGACTTCCTTCGTGGCCGCATTGTGTCCGATGACAGCGGCAACGGGAGAAATGGTGAAGGTCAGCGTCCGTGCGGCCGGGACTGGAATGGCCGTACCCGGACTGCCGTGCAGGTCGATCTGGATATTCCGCAGCCGCGAGTCACCCTGATAAGACTGCACCCAGACCGCTGGTGACAGCCTCACAGATTGTGGAGTATCGAACCGGATGTAGACATAGTGGGGACCGTTTCCGAAGTCCCTGCCCAGCCGTAGCTGGCCGGTGGCGATCGCCGTCGTTGTCAGTGGCGCCCAGCCGCTGCCGCTCAGGTACTCGATACTCGTATCGGCCATGGTCTGGCTGCCGTCACGCAGGAACACGGGAAGTGTGGCCCAGAGCTCGGTGATCTGATCCGTCTGGTCACTCGTGATGGTGTGGGTGACCTCAAGGCCATTTCCGACAGCCTTGAAGCGATTGGTAAAGGTGACAGTTCCTGTCAGCTCCGATCCCGTCTCTTGCCCCTTGCGCGTGCCCGCGCCCAGGGTTGTCTTGACTTCGACGACAGGTGTGGTGCCACCGATGTCGTAGGTGACCGTGTGAGGATGTCCGTCGGTAGCGGCAATCGAGAAGGCCCGGCCGTTTTCGTCGCGGCCCCAGACGTGGTGCGTCGCCCACGCGTCGATCTGAGACCAAACGCGAGTGTTCTCCTGCTTATTCGGCTCGTTGCCACTCTTGTCATGTCTGGCCAGGATCACCGTCCCTGTGTTCTGGGACCAGAATGCTTGCAACGAACCGCCGTACCATCCGTCGTAGTGTCCGGGATCCGCCAGCGTCTCCACGAAGAAGCCTGCGTTCTGCGTGCCGGTGTTCGCCTTGTAGGCCCAAAACTCGCCGTCAAACGACCGGTTGAAACCGTCCTCGCGCGCAAACGGATAGTTGGTGCTCGGATCAGCACGATCCAGCAGAGTCTGAAGCGATTCGTGCCAATTGTCGGCAGGAAGATAAAGGTTATCCGTCGGCCAGTGTTCCTCGGTCCACCGTGGGGCTGACGACGTGCTCACTGTCCCCACCGACCGGTCGTTGTACCAGCCCAGGCTGTTGGACACGTCCCGGACCATGTTCGCTTCAGGCTGGACAAAAAGGTTTCTCCAGACCGCGTCGCGCACCAGCGGACGGGCTTCCGGAAACGACGCCGCAGCCGTAACCTCACGCCACAACTTCCTCCGCTGGTCGTACACGTACGAGTCACCCGTCCGGCCCGCATAGCCCGAGGGGCCGTCCCAGAAGCCATCGGGGTCCGGCAAATACTGATGAACCTTGAATTGCACCATGCTGCGCACGACGGTATCGAGAAATGCCCAGGCAGGGTCTCCACGCGTCGCCGCGTGCGCTTCCGTGAGGTAAAAGAGAGATACTCCGTTGTAAGTGGTATCGGGAGAATCCCCCTCGTCGATATATCCGGCGCGGCGATAAAGGCCGGTACTCCAGTCTGTGGTATCGGGCGTGCCCGTTTCCGAGCCGAAGAGGATTTTTCTGGCCGCCCGAACCGCCCAATCTCGAGTGGTCGCGTCCGGAACGACCTGGTGGATGTGTGCCAGGGCCGCCACCGCCTTGGTGTCCATGTTTCCGTTAATGTCGTGGGCACCCCACTGCAGGAGCTTCCACGTCATGTAGCTGAATCCAGCCTCGAACGCCTGCCGGGTATGTGCATCGAGCAGATCCCTGAGCTCCTGGTAGGCCCAGAGCGAACCCAGCAGGGACCCGCCGGCAAAATCCACGTTAGACCAATATTGCGGCGACTGGTCCTGCAACCGGTCGTGCATCATGATGTCCACGGCCGCGCTGACGAGGGCCCGCATTCCCACCGCTGGATCGTGGTAATAGGGGTTCCCCTGTTGGCCGTCAGCCAGCGATAGATCCTGCGTGTACCAGAACGCGGCCTCCGACGGGGATCGAAAGAGTGCTACGTTTCCTGTTCCTTCGATCCCCGCACCGTTTCCATCATTGAGAACAAACCATTTGGCCTCGGCTCGCACGATATCAGACTTCCCCGAGTATTCCGCCATGCCGCCGTGCATCCCCAGCCACAAGTTCGCCAGTGTGTTGGTGCTCGTGTGGGTGCCGTCCCATGTCAGCGGTCTCGGAGTGCTGGTGACGTCTGCCGTTGTGATTGTCTGCAGCCACTTATAGAGATCGACCTGGTATTGCCAGTCCTGAGGCAACAGCGCGGAGCTGTGGACGTGCGTGGGCCCCGTGGCGTAGTACGCATTGATGTCGTCGTACACGGTCACGCGATCGACATCCGAGAGCGCCGGGTAAACGATGACCTCGGAGAGGTATCCGCTGTACGAGCCAATCTGAAGCCTCGTCTGGACCGACTCGTTTTTGGTGTGCGTCTTGGTGTCGATCAGAGACCGGTTGCGAAAGAACCGCACCGTGGTGCCGTGGGCGTCGAAGATCTGTATAGTCCTCCAGGCAGGCTGCAGGGTGCCAGCCATATCACCCAGGTTTGTCAAAGAGGAACCGTCGCCGATATAGGCAGATCCCCTCCTATCCTGGACGTAAAACTGCAGATTGTTGTAAATCCTGTCGCCCAACCCCAGGAGCGTTTTGTAATTTCGGTCATAATCCGCCTGTTGGACAAAGAATGCCGTCAGGTTCTGATTGCTGACCGCTGCCCCGGTGCCTGCCAGGACGTCGGCGTCGAAGCGTAGCCGGGGCAAACCCAGAGTGTCCGTTAGAACGGTTCCAGCGGAAACGATGAGCGGCTGGAGGGCGACCGTGCCCTGGGTGAGATGCGTGCCCCCGCCCGTCTGGTCGTACCAGGTTGTGAGGTAAACGTTGCCGGTCCCAGCGAAGGATTGCAGAGCGGCAACATCGAGCTGACCAGCGGCTGTAAACCCGATGTTCGTCTGTGCCCCGTCGGATTCGCGACGCACCTGGATCGCATCGCCAGCGTAGTCAGTGGAAAGGCACCTCAGACCGTAAGCGGCAATGGCGTTGTCAACCTCGTTGAGCACGTGCACGTCCGCGGCACTCAAAAGCATTCGCGTCTCCAACTGCTCACAGCTCAAGCGCCTGGAACTTGGCGATCGTCGATGACGTGCAGGCCGTTGACGATTCGTGCGAAATATGTTCATTATAATTGGGACCCAATGGCTTTGCGCCCCCGCCTCGCGACGGGTTTGCCTTTATCGAGGATCCCGATTGGGGGATTGAACTCTGAGAAGGGCTGTCTCCACAACCAAGCCTAGTTCGGGTTGGAGGATTGTCAAACACACTGTCGCTCCAACGCGGCCAACGAAGCGGCTGCAGCGGAGACGGCGGGCAGTTTTTGGGCGTTTCGAGGTTAATGGTTGTTCGACAGTTGCCGACGGGCGGATTCTGGACCTGTGGGGATTAAAGTGCGAGGGAAGGAGTGATGTAAGTTGTTTGTTGGAAGAGTTCTTCGCCTCGGCCGGATTTGAGCCAGGCTCGGAGGCGGATGATGGTTTCGGCGTTATCGCGGAGCCAGTAGACCGCGTTGCTTTTGACTCGCAGGTTGATAACTCGGCGGACGGCGCTTTCGATCGCGCCGCTGCCGATCGGCGTTTGGTGGGTGCGAGACCGAGCGTAGTCCATCCGCCGGTGCGTCAGGCCGTGAGTGATGAAGTAGTTCAGCCACGTCTTTTGAAGCTTGGTCTTGCGGGAGCCGAGCAGCGTCTTGATCTCTTTGACGACCGCCTCAATGTTGCCTCCCAGCAGCCATTTCTTCTGAACCTTCAACCAACGCTTCTTCTGAGCCCCCTTCAGCGACTTGCTGTCCGCGATCTTGGCGAGGTACTCCGCCGCGTGCCAGAAGTCGATCAGTTGCTGGACCTGATCGTCCTTCAAGCCGAGAGCCTTCACCAATCCGGGGATTCGCCGCCAGATCCAGGTGGCGCCGTCGGCGACGAACAACACGCGAACGGCCTCCTGCAAATTGAGGCCCTTCAAATACGCCAGCAACAACACGAAGAGCTGATCGCACGACCGAGCGTGCCATCAATCACCGGCGGGAAGTCGTCCGCCATGCGGCCTTCCTCGTCGACCGCGTAGATGATGAACAGTCGCGGTTCACGCCATGCCGGTGTGAATCGCTTTCGTCCTTTCTTCGTCTTTCCGCGACGACGCTCACGCAGACGAACGCGGCCGCCGTCCAGCGACACGACGATCCGTCGGCCAGCGACCTCTCCCGCAACCGTTAGCGATCCTTGTTGGCCGATCCGCTGCAGCATACGGCCCATCCCGGCAGTGACCTCGCGTAGTTGATTGACCGAGACGCGGATTCCCTCACCGGCAAGCATCTCCGCCGCCTCTTCGTACGAGCCCAGCAACGCCGCCGCTCGTGCCATCCGCTTCCTCGTTTGAGGCGTGTAGCGGCCTTCAATCCCCAACAGCAGTAACAGCGGAAACAGCCCGCGACGACCGCGCTTTCCCGTGTTCTGTGGATGCTTGATGCGATGGTAATACGTGACCGACAACGTCACCGCGACTCCACCAGGAAGGTCAACGACCTTCTCTCGCGCCCCTTGCGAGTGAAACTTTTTGGGGAGACCTGCCACAAACTCCCGTTCGTGCTGCCGCATCTCCGGCGAATTCACGGCCCGAATCAACGCCATCCCCTGATGTAGCGAAGCCAACTTCCGGCCCAGTTCCGCCAGCTGCATTTCAAACGCCGCATGCCCCGCCGCAGACCGAAGCTCAACAGTCACCGCCAGCTCCTGCATCTGCCGCACCACCTCGCTCGCCTCGGCTTCCAGCCGCTGATATTCTGCATTCATCATCCGTGAATCGCTCCCTGAAAAGCAGTCGTTTCCAACCGCTCTTTACAGCGATTCACGGATCTTCAAATACCCCAATCCATCGCCCGTCAAAAACCGACAATTTCAAAATACGCCCGTTGCCGGCTCTCGCCAAGAGCCGTTTCCCGCTCTCGGCGAGAGCGCGCTACACTCGCCTCCATAATCCGCGCAGAAAAACAACGCCTTCGGCGATAAACGACTTAAATACCCGCATTCGGCTCTAGTTCCGAAGGCCGCAGTGAGCTGCAAATTAGGCTCGCTCCCGTCCGCCGATACAAAGCGCGCGAGGCGATCGCTGACAAACGACCGAGGATCCCGTGCTCGCCTCACTTGCTCCAAGGCCACAGGGGACGCGGGAACTTCTGGCGGTAGCGTTTCAACATGAGAGTCCTGGCAAACTCCTACCGGGCATCGACCACGACGCCGGCGGGAAGTTCGAACACCGACAGCAGGGATGCCGTGCCGACCTGTGTCCGTTCCACAGCGCAAACGGGGCTTCGAGTGCCGCGAGCAGGGCTTCACTGTCGGTCCGATGGCTCGAAACGACGGCGATACGCCCCGGAGTGCGCGACCGAAACCATGACGTGCATGCCCGCTCGATCCGCCACGGATCATAGGACAGGAAGACAGGCGCATTATCCAACTTCTCGCGAAGCTGACGGATCGTGCTGAAGAGACCTTCGTTACGGATTTTCTCCTCGAGGACGCGGCGGAAATGGTCCGGCCGGCGGGCTTTAACGAAGAGTGACATTTCGGCCAGGCTAATCACCATCCTTATCAGTGCCGACCGAAACGAGCGAGGAGGCATTGGCGATCAGGACTTCGCCCGGGTGCGCGAGCGGCGCAGGGACGTTGCTGACGGTGAGTGCACCGTTTCGCATGTCTTGGATGACTTGTTGCAATGCTATCGCGCTACGGTGTCAGCAGCGCCAATTACGCGCCGCACTAATTGTAAGACTGTGAAATGCACGAATGTTGCGTCATTTCATGACGCTCAGATTTTCTTGCCTCTGCGCGTGGGCAGACGTGGGCGGCCCAGTCCGATCGAGATACTTTAAGCGCAGGTACATCCTGAAGTCCCGGAATAAGTCATAACACAGATACGCTAGATTAAAGGGAATCGTCGCCACGTTTGCGATGAAAATAATCTTCCATTTCTCCGACAGGCTAACCCGCAAGCTCTCAGGGAGTGGCTCGAACCATTGGCGTGCGGGTGTTGGAAATTCGGTCGCGATCTGCTCGACGACAGAACGATAGCGACGTTGCAGGTACCACCGCACCACGGGGGGCATTTCGATTTCCGGGCTTGACCACACTCGCAATGCCAACCGCTCATCGGACCATTCGGTGTACTCAGACAACCCGAGGAACCTGGAAACGCGGCAAAGAACGGAGCGCGGCTCACGTTCGATGTCATCATGGAAAAGTACAAGAATCTGCTCGCTCGGAAAGAATGTTCGCCAACGCGTGAGGATCCGGTGGTAATCTGTCAGCCGGGAGTTTCTCAGAGTGCCAATTTGAAAAACACACCGACAAATGTCGCGATTCTGGAGCGACCGTTTATTATAATCGCTGACTTCCATTCTTGCATGCGACCATGATCGCTCGTCCGGGCGCCGCAAAATAAGGATTAGCTTGACGTCAGGAAATGCCCTTCTTATGTATGCAATGGATTGTTTTTTGAGCGCCGAATAATTCGGTGTCTTTTCACCGGGGATGCTCGTCATTCCGTTCGGGTCATCAAACAGCTCGTCATACCACGATCGCGGCCGTTTGAGGATCTCTCGATCAAAAAAATGGACTTCCTTTGTTCCGGAAGGAAACCAGACTTGCGGATGCTTGCGGAGCATCTGATACAGCCATGTCGTGGCGCTCTTTTGAACGCCAATGCAGATGAATTGGGGCGTGCGCGGCATTGTCAAAAGATTTCCGATTTGAATACGAAATCAGCGTTGTCAGCGCACCCTTTGAACCGTGCAATGAGCGCCCCTGGATTTCATTTCCAACGACCGGTGAGGGGCGGCGCTGCGCCTGGTTCCCGAAAAGCGAAGGTCGCAGGGCACCCGTCGTGCCGTGCAGAAAGACATGCGCCTCCCAGTTCGAATACTCATTGTGCTTGGTGATGTAGCGGTCGAGCGTGTTCCAGTTTTCAGGTCGGACAGGATGTCTGAGCCGACCGCTACGCCCGTCCACAACGACGTGCTCATGGATTTCGATGTCGGCCATCGACGCGTCCTGCTGTTCCAGCCGTTTTTCGTATTGCCCCTTGCCGCGCCGGAACAAAGACAGCTTCCAGAGTGCCGTGTCTCCGAAACGAAGCATGCGCCCCAGGAAGACGATCTCAGATTGGAATCCGCAGGATGGCACACTTCCTACGACATCGACCTCAAACTGCTAAGTTCAATCCATCAGCGCTTGGTAAACACGTTCATCTTGCTCAACGTAAACGTAATCGGATCCCGAAGCAACCGAGAAAGTGACAGAAATTCCAACGCGACACCATCAAGCATACTTCGCGAAACGCATCCTAGTGGCGCGAATCTTTCCAGCGCACCCAAACTGCGATCAACTCAAGTTTACTCTTCAATTTAGCATTACCGGTATGGCACTAGGGCCTAATGCATTCACACGTCAATCGCGTATCCGCCCATGATTCGCGGGTTTCCACGTCCGCGAATCGGGGCTCGGCGGAATCGCCGAATCGCGCCCGACGGATTCCACGGAACCCAACACTTTCAAGTTCCAAGGCAATCGACCTGAAATCCCATAGCCATCGTGCTCGGCCGGCATTTCCGAACCACTGCTCGAGCAGGGCGACGGAGCGAGGCCGCGACTTCACTCCAAGCCGGGTATTTTCCATTTACTTGATTGATGACTGCGCGCCATTGGCATTCAAATAACTTCTCGCAACATGCTCCGCATCCAACGCGTTGAAACGGAAAATTCCCCCCGACTCCAAATAATCAAATGTGTTCTTGATCGCTTTGCGGCAGTCCTCCAATGCGAGACACTCCAGGACTTGCGACGAATACACTGCGCGACACGAGTGCGCGGAAATCGGTAACCCGGCCGCAATGTCACCAAACTGAACGTTGGCGGGGAACCGCTTCCCCGCCGGAATGAGCAATCGACCAATGAATGGAATCTTTTGAAGCCGCAGGCGAGGGCTGACGTCAAAATTCGTCCAACTCTCAGGTGCGCACATGCCGCACCCCCACTGAACGCACCTGCGGGCGTCTATTAATCTTCTGTTCATCTTTTTTCAGCAGAGCGACTCAGCTCGCGGTTGGCTTGGGCGCTTGCGCGAGGCCACTGCGCGGTTCGAGGCTGGCTTCGTCAATAAAGGTGGTGTGTTCGTCCGTCTGTGGTGTCGACCCCCTCAGTTCGGCAATCTTAGCTTTGACGTGAAAGGTCTGGACGAACTTGAACATGGCATAAATCAACCCTTGCCGCCCGTCCAGAAATCCAAGCTTAACGAAGTAGACGTAGAGGAACCGCAACAAAGGCGATCCGGGAAGCATGATCAGATTGCGTTTCAGCCAACGGCGGCGCTGCGCCTGGTTGCCAAACAGCGATGGCTGCAGCGCGCCCGTCGTGCCGTGCAGAAAGACATGTGCTTCCCAGTTCGAATACTCGTTGTGCTTGGTGATGTAACGGTCGAGCGAATTCCAGTTTTCGTGCCGGACGGGATGCCGCAGTCGGGCGGTAGAGCCCTCGACAACCACATGTTCATGAATTTCCATGTCGGCCATCGACGAATCTTGTTGCTCCAGCCGCTTTTCGTAGTTCCCCTGGCCGCGACGGAAGAGAGACAACTTCCACAGGGCCGTGTCTCCGAAACGCAACATGCGGCCAAGGAAGACCGTTTGAAGCCTCAGCCAGTAGCCGTCATATCGCGTGTCGCAAATGGCCGATTCGATGTCGGCTTTCAGGAGATCGGTGAGAATTTCGTCGGCATCAAGCAGCAGGATCCAGTCGTTTCGCCAAGCATGAGTGTCGAGAGCCCATTGCCGTTTCTTCGGCCAGCCACCGGCGTAGTCGAATTGCAGAACTTGCGCGCCCGCTGATTCCGCCAGTTCGACTGTCCCGTCGGTGCTGTGGGAATCGACAACAACGATCTCGTCGGCCCAGCCTTCCAATGGCGCGAGGCAACGTCCCAAGTTCCGCGCCTCGTTACGGGCGGGAATCAGGACAGAAATGGGGACTTT
>CAYSHJ010000644.1:0-2024 GCA_964430385.1 uncultured Planctomycetaceae bacterium | reverse complement strand
TCCGTCCGCATCGGGTTTTGAGCCGAAAGCGTATTCGTGGTAATTCGCATATCCCCAAGCATCCGAGATTGTCTCAAAACGATCGGCCACACCGTCGTTGTTTGAATCGCTGACGCGAGTCAATTCGCAACTTTGCGTGACGCGGAACGCGTTGTCTTTCCAAGCCAGCCCAAAGATCTCGTCCAGCCCCGTCGCAAATCGGTGAAACGCAGGAGTTGGCTTGGCCGCATCGACTCCGTCAATCAGATAGATCTCGCCATGCCGCGTGCCCACGGCGACTCGGCCGTCAGGTAGCACTGCGAAGGCCCCCGCCTCGATGACCGTATCCTTCGGCAGTGGAATGTTGACGATCGGATAAAACTCACGCTCGCGTTCTTCGGTTCCCCAGCGTTCGCCAACTTCCTCGGCGCGCAGCGTACCCAGCGCAGACATGGCGATCGGAATCAGCAGGCAGAGGAGTCGCAGGTGCCTACTTTGTGAGTGGTTCATACAGAAACTCCAGAGATGATTTGCCTTGGGGAATTCGCAGTCGCAGCAGCAACTCGGATCGCTGGGGTTCGTCGGACAGCGATCTCAGTTTCGTTTCGGCTTCGGGAATCGTCAGCCGCAATCGGCCACTGCGGAAGACACGCTCGGACTCCTGGCTGATGTCTCCGGTGAGCGCGCGAAACCAAACGGTTTGCGGCGACGGCGAGTCAAATTGCAGAACGCGGTTTAGCTGTCGTTGCTCTTCGGCTCCGGTCGCCACCGAACGATCCTCGATCTCAATCGTGCCGCTGCGGTAGATGAACGTGGGAATTGACGATTCGCCAAGGACGTACCCGCGGAATTGATAGCCGACATTTTTGGGATACAGCGGATTGGGATTGGTACGAGCCTCTTTCGTCATCACCGGCAGCAGCGGCCACGGAGCGTTTTCATCGGCAAGCTGCACGAACGAGACATCCTGAGCCAGAGTGATTGGTTCGCTACTCGGATTGAAATCGCCCGAACCCTGGCCACTCCAATTGACGCCGATGAACTCGCCCTGCCAGATGGCTGAGAGCGTTCCCGTTTCGGCGTTGAAGGCGTAACTGAGCTTCTCGGGTAAGCCGACGGCGATGCCTCGAAAGCCGGCAACTCGACTGCGTCCGCGAAACGTTTTGGCGTGATCGCCGACCGACAGTTTCGTGCTGACACTGCGGATGCCGGACGGATCGGCAGCGGATGTTCCGAGCGAGAGGTAGTACCAGATGGCTTCAATCTGCCGGTCGGTGTTGCCATCCAGAATCGTCTTGTGCGCGGCCACACCATTGGGCCAGGCCGTCGGCATAATGGTCCGTGGACGAAACGCGCCCGGGTTTCGCAAGTAGCTGTTGAACCAGCCCGGCTGAAGTCGCTGATAACTCGTCAGCAGGTCAATCCCTTGATTGACCAGCGCGGCTTTCCCATTGAAGTCGTGACAGGCGATGCAGTTCAGCCCTTTGTCGCCCAGCAATTCTCGACCAGCCGCGCGAAGCACCTTTTCTCGTTCGCGCTCACTTTCTAAGCGACTCTCCGGACTCGGAATCTTCATGTCCGTGCTCTTCAAAACGTCGAGGCGAGCGAAGACGTTCGGCAAATGCTGGAGATTTGCAGTGCCATATTGCGGCATCCGAGTGGCCATGTAATGGCGGACACTTTCGCCATCGAAGAGCACCTTCTTCATCGATGCCGGTTGCAGCTTGGCCCCGACCAGTGTGAGCGGCGGCGGGATGCGACCGTCGTCACCGAGTTTCAGCTCGCTACCGGCAAAGAACGGGTTGTGTGCGTCATGAACGCCTCCAAAATCATCGCGAACATGACAAGCGATGCAGTGAAATGCGGTCAGCGTTTTCGCCGCCACAACTTTGTCCGAGTCGGCAGTCGGCTCTTCACGAAGCGCTGCGATGATCGCTTTGACCTCGGCCTCTTCGAGATTGAAGCGCGGACTGCGACCAGCCGTCTTCGACAAACAGCCGCGAGTCAGATCCGCAGTTCTCAACGAACCAATCAGCGGAGCCGCC
>CAYSHJ010000643.1:0-4706 GCA_964430385.1 uncultured Planctomycetaceae bacterium | reverse complement strand
TGAAGAAATACCAATCCCATCCGCGCGGTTCCAAGAAGCCAAAGCCCCAACGCCACTACTCGGGGAACGGAAAGCATGTCGCAACCGCGAGAATCCTCTGTCGCCAAACGTAACAAAACACCACGTTCACAGGGCTGGCCCTGTCGGGGGCACGATTCAGCTTGCTCGCAAACGGTCGAGCATTTTTACACGGTCCTGCGCTACGTGGAACGCAACCCGCTGCGTGCCAACTTGGTCCGACGTGCCAAAGAGTGGCGCTTGTCGAGCCCCTGGCGTCTCCAATTCGGTGACGCGGAATCTCGTAAGCTGCTGGCCGACTGGCCACTCCCGTGCCCTCGCAATTGGGTGGACACTGTCAATCAGCCACAGACGGAGGTTGAAGTCAACGCACTGCGTCGTTGTGTTCAGCGCGGAACGCCGTTTGGCTCAACTCAATGGCAAGTCCGAACTGCAAACCGTCTCAGACTTGAACGGACGATCCGACCTCGTGGGCGGCCGCGAACGAACTCGTGATTTTGACGACAAAAAAGTTGCGTCCCCTTTTATCTTTCGCAGACGCGACGATATCGTGGCAATCGTTGTGGCAGCTCCAGCAATTCAAGTTCTCTGACACTCACGAATTCCAGGTATTTGTTTTGGTCCCCCATCCAGCTCGCCTGGATGGAGCCATAGAGGGAGTGCTAACCCGGCAACAACTCGCCGCGTCGGACCCCATCCAGCTCGTCTGGATGGTGAATCAGATTCTTTGGCGTTCGCCGCCCGAGTGATCTTCTTCACCATCCGCACGAGGCGGATGGGGGCTGAGTACAGTAATGTTGGTCGCTCTTTAGCTCACTGTCATCAGTTCCATCCAGGCGAGCTGGATGGGGGCTGAAACCTTCGCACCTGGAATCCGTTAGTGTCAGCAAGTTCTCACCTTGTCAATTTGGGCTGAAGCAAGATGCGCGTCGACCATCTTCCCTGCGGCGAGTGCGTCAACGAAAGCGAGCGAATCGCCGTTGAGCATGTACTCTCTAAGCTACGCGGCCACGATGCGCCGAACAATCGCTGGATTGTGCTTTCCAATGTGCCGAGCGCGGTCAATGACCGTGCGATCCCAGACGAGATCGACTTGGTCTGCATTGGCCCCAGCGGGTTCTTTGTGATTGAAGTCAAACATTGGGATCGAGCGTTTTTGAAATCGAACCAGACGGCAGTCCTTAAGGAAGCGACCAAGCTCAACGACAAGGTTCGACGGCTGGTCGGTAAGTTGCGTCGTGCGGGCATCGAACCGGGGTTTGTCGCTGGACGATTTTTACTGACAAGAGATTCGGTTCGATGGGACAACCAACGCCCGGAGGTTTATGGCTGCAAATTCTTTGGCCTCACGGAATGGAAGCAACTGCTCGATGTCGAGAGCGGTATCACGTTTGACGAAGCCTCGATTCTGCGAGCCAGCGAAATCGTTCAGCCGCTGTCGAAGGTTGCTTTGACCGGTGAGATCCGACGCATCGCCGACGTACGAAACCTGGAACTCCAAAGTCTACGCGGTGAGCGGTTTCATCGCGTGTATCGTGGCGAGCATATTCGGACTCGCAACAAGGTCATTCTGCATTTGTACGACCTTTCGGATAGCGACGATGCCAAGCCGGATCGGTTGGCAAGCCGCGAGTTCGAGGCTCTTCAGAAGCTGCAGCACCTGGCTTGCGTTCCGCGTCTGATAGATTCGTTCCACGATGTCCCGGAGTATCCCGGCGAGTTATGTTTTTTCTCGCTGGTTGATCCCTGAAATTGCTGTTTGAGAACACTTCCGATCTGGCTGCCCAAGACGCGATCTTGACGCTAATGCTTGGCTTAGAAGCTGCTCCTGACCAGCGCCAGTCGCTGGAATCGATTGCCAGCGGACTCGATGACAAGCCGACCGCACCGCCGCCGATGCAGCCATTGCCACCGGCTCGTTATTGGAGCGAGGGGCAGGAAGTCGAATTCAACCAAAAGCGGTTTCAAATCGTCAGCCGCCTCGGTTCTGGTAGCCACGGGACGACGTTCAAAGTTGAGGAGATTGACGGCGACCAAGTCGTTGGTTGCTTCGCCGCGAAAGTGGTCTTCGACAAGGCCGGTGGAGAGCGTGCCCTTAAAGCGTTCCGATGCGCCCGCCTGTTCTACGGCGGAAATTCCGCAGTCAGTTGAGTACAGTGATTGCGATACCGATCCGGCTCACCAGTCAACGCTGATGGGCCGCCCGTCCCCTTGTCCCGTCCCGTACAAGAGTTGACCCCCTTCATCAGCCAGCCGAGAATCGAGAGTCGTCGCTATGCTCGTGCGGATTTCGGAACCGGGAAAGCCTGCATTTCAGTTGCGAAAAGGCGAGCAGGGGATTTCGGTTTTCGACCGGGACGGAATCAATCCGCCGCTTGCGGATGAAGAGTTGCTCGAAGTTTTTCGCGAGGGAAGTGTTCTTGTCGAACGAACAACACAGGAAATTGAGGCCCAAGGATTGATTGTGGTTTCCATGTCCGGAGCACCCACCTTGCCGGTGCGACTGCAAACGGCTCATGCGGAGATTCGTTGTGTACCGGGCATCGCTCGGAGTGAATTCAAGAAACGCCTGACGGAGTTGGAATGATGAAGACCCAAGCCAAGACCATTGATGTGTCGCACGACCTCGTCACGGCCATCCAGTCCTTCCCGCTGGTTCGCGAACTCGAACACTGCCAACAGAGCTTTGCGGTCTCGCCGTTTGCGATTTACGCCACCTGTCCGCATTGCGGGACCGAGTTGAAGGTGCGTGGCTTTTCCAGTCATGCTGAGGTCGAGGACGTCTTTGACGCAGTCTTCGAGTGGCTGACCCAACCACAGGCCACAAAACTGCTCCGGCAACGGCAGCGCGAGATTGAAGCCGATCGGGATTGAGCGTTCCGTGCTCCAGGTGTCGATCCCGGTGGCCAACAAGGTCACACTTTGTCACCGGGCGAGTGAGCGGCACGGCGCTAGCCGCCGGTTTTTTGCATGGAAAATCGCCCCACGACACCGGTGGCTAGCGCCATTCCGCTCAAAGTCAGTCCCGCCGAGGAACTGGACCGTCGCTGGCTCAGCATCGAACTCGACCGCAGCGATGCCCCACAGTTGAAGAGCGGCGCGAAGCCGCCCGCGCTGTTCGCGTGATTGAAAGCGACCCGGATTCGATTCCTGGCACGTTATCAGCTACCTGCCTATGAATTGCTGATGCCGCGCACCTGTCGAATCCGCTCCGTCGTGAACCGAGTGACCGGGATGACAAAGACCGGGAAGTCTTGGGCATCATTTTGAACTCTGTCCTTTGCAACAGATTCCGCCTCTTCTCTTGTGTGACGGAATGTCGTACACCCAGACAAGCGACCGCTATCGCTCTCTATGACCAAGAATCCCTCTTCACGATTTGGATCAGTCATCGTTTTTCTCCGTATTCTGAATGCTTGTTGGTCCGGTGCCGTCCGCGTGTCGAGGGCACTCGATAGTTACGTTTGTCGCTGAAGTTTCACAAAGTCAACGACGATGGAGCCGTCCCGTTGGACTTTGAATTTTTCAATCTGTATTCGCAGTTTCTCCGGCAGTTGTTTCAGGTGTTGCAGGCTTGGCACCTTGTACTTGTTCTTCCCTTTCCGCTCTAAAATACCGTCATCGCAAAGCTGGTCAAAGTCCGTCGATTGCAGCAACTCAAGATGCTCTCTCAACTGTCGTTGGATTTCTCCCACGCTCAAGTTCTCGATGCTCATTGTTCCGTCCGTTTCTGAATTGTCGTTGAGTTTCGACGCGCCATCACGCCCGATATTCTTCATCTTAGTTCGACAGGCGCATGCTCACTGCAACGACCCCAAATTTCGGAAGGTTGTTGAGCGTCTGTTGAATGACTCCGTACTGCCCCAACAAGACCGCGAGAATTCTCCAGGTCGCGATGCTCAGTTCGAGCTGTACTTGGCTGCCATTTGCCAGAACGCCGGGCTGCTCCCAGTTGATTACGAGGAGCCAGATGTTACCTGCACCGTCGAAGGCACCAAGTTCGGCATTGCGGCCAAGCGGCTGAAGAGGCTTTCGCAGATCAAGAATCGCATCCGCAAGGCGGCAGACCAGATCAAGAACGCCAACCTGCCCGGTATTATTGCGCTCGATCTTTCCTTCGCGAGGAACCAAGGCAATCGACCGATCATTTCTCAGGTCGAAAGCCAGTTGTACCTGATGATTGCTCATGCAAAGAACAACCAGTTCTTCGGCGAGCATGAACAGGAAATTTAACGCTGGGTCGCCGACACGGGCGTACTAGGCGTCCTGGTCTTCGACTTCACGCACCGTCTTCGTCCTGAGCGACATTGGTGGCTCGACGGAATGATGTGCTGGCTGCCGACTACTCACGATGACGAGCAAGCCAAGCGGCAGCACGCGACCTTCTACGACGGCTACTTGAGAGCAGTGCCAAATGTGGAGGATTTGACAGAGGAAGAATGAGGCCACGATCGCACCGCTAGCCCCCGCGAACGTTAAGTCAACATCCGCGGATGCCCGCTCCCCAGGATCCGGCAGGGGGCGTCGGTCAAACTGCACCACTACCCGGTCGGCCGATTCGCTAGGAGTTATTCCCACCTTCGAGGTGGATCAACGCCAGATAGCTGCCGATGGCTCCGGCCCAGGTGCGGCCAGCGGGGTGGGTGGTGATGTGGGTCAGCCAGCCTGGATAGTGGGCCACAATTTGG
>CAYSHJ010000642.1:0-11628 GCA_964430385.1 uncultured Planctomycetaceae bacterium | reverse complement strand
CTGAGAATGCTGCCGCAAGCACAGCCGCGTCCGCGAGTCATCGGTTGGATGTGTGTGGCATACGCGCTGGCGGTCATTCCGGTCAGCCTCTTGCTGAAAGATGCGGCGTTGGCCGGGGATTTATTCGGCGTGATCGCGTTGGTGCTCGGCTTTGGCTATGTCGCGTTCGCCGTTCGATTTTTGTTGGACGAGTCGACTCGCACAGCTCGTCAATTGGTTTGGGCTTCGTTGGTTTACCTGCCGGCGCTGTTGCTGGCGTTGACTTGGGATCATTGGCGGTTGTTGAGTTGAGGGATGACGAACGTCCATTTCCCAGATTTCAGATTTCAGATTTCAGATTTCAAAAAACATGTCGCACGCACCTGCTCACGGTCAAACTGTTCCGCCCATCAAGATGGGGTTGGCGATTCCCAACTCCAAGTTGTGCATGTGGCTATTTCTGGGCACCGAGATCATGTTCTTCACAGCCTTCATCGGCACGTACATCGTACTGCGATTAGGCTCGAAAGGCTGGCCGACGGACTCGAATGTGACCCACATCAAAGTGTTTTGGGGCGGACTCAACACGTTCGTATTGATAGCGTCGAGCTACCTCGTGGTCGTCGCGCACGAAGCGATGGGACAGGGGAGTTTTGAGAAGGCCCGAAAGTATCTGATCGGGACGTTTGCACTGGCGTGCGTGTTTCTGGGAATTAAGGCCTACGAATATGCTGGCAAGATCTCGCACGACATCCTGCCGGGCCGAATTGCCGAGAACGATTCGCAGGCGATGAGGAAGGTGCTGAAAGAGTCCGAAGCCGCCGTGTCGCGGAAACTCAGCTCGCTGGTCAGTCGATTGAACAGTCTGAAGGTGGAATATCCAAAGCCCGATCCCGCCAACGACCACACCAAGCTACGTGCGATTATTCAAGACATGGCGGGAAAGAGGGATGAGAAGACTCACGAATGGGATGGCGGCAAGTTCACCGATGCGATCAACGATGCGACGCGGTCGGAACCGGAACGCAATCGAATCAAGGAATTTCTGCCGGACGTCCGGAACTTCGTCGACATGGATGCGGAATTTCGCGAGCTGAAGAAGGCGATCCAGAACGAGCAGACTCCGTTGCACGAAGTCGAAGGCATGCTCAAGAGTCTTCAGGGCCACGAAAAATGGGGTTCAGTTTTCGCTGCGGTGCATGAGCCGCATCCGATTCTATACGGCAACATCTTCGCTTCGTGCTACTTCTTGATGACTGGCTTCCACGCCCTCCACGTGGTCATCGGTATGCTCCTGTTCGCGATTGTGCTGAAGCTGGGGATCAGGCTCGACCACACGTGGCGCGACTTCGTGGAGAACACGGGGCTGTATTGGCACTTCGTGGACTTGGTGTGGATCTTCTTGTTTCCGCTGCTGTACATCCTTTGAGATTCCTAATTTCAGATTTGCGATTTAGAGGTAGGCCTGCGATGCACGACGATCATGCTCATGATGCACATCATGCGAATTACTTTCTGGTCTTCGCCGCACTGTGTGTGTTTACGCTGTTATCGATCCTGGCGGACGTCGTGGATTTGCCATACGGCGTCAAGATCGTCGCCGTGCTGGCGGTGGCCACGTGCAAGGCGCTGTGCGTGATGGCGTGGTTCATGCACTTGAAGTTCGAGCGAGCTTGGAAGTACGTATTGCTGGCGCCGACGGTCATTTTGGCGCTCGGTCTGCCGCTGGCACTAATGCCGGACGTCGGCGTGCATTACTACACCCAAGAAATCCCGCAGCTCGACGACTATGCGGAACATCAAGCTCGAAGTGCGAAGCACGCTGACGGCGCGGAACCCTCTGGCCCCAAAGGATCGGGCGGACATTAGCCGCACGCCCTAATATGGTTGCCGAGGCCGCGATCTGTGTCGATGAACTATCGCATGCGTATGGCGAGCGACAGGCTCTCAACGCGGTGACTTGTTCGATCGCGCGCGGCGAGATCTTCGGACTGCTCGGTCCGAATGGCGGTGGCAAGACGACGCTCTTTCGAGTGCTCTGCACGTTGTTGCCTGTTCAGTCGGGCCGCGTGAGTGTCCTGGGATGGGATGCCGTCGAAAATCCGTCGGAGATTCGCAGGCGGATCGGCGTGACGTTTCAGGCTCCCAGTCTCGACCGGCGGTTGACGGTACGAGAGAACTTGGTGCATCAAGGGCATCTGTACGGATTGCATGGTCGGCCGCTGACGGCTCGTATCAACGATCGACTCGGTCGTTTGGGACTGTCGGACCGGATGCACGCGCGAGTCGATTCGCTGTCAGGTGGCTTACAGCGGCGAGCGGAAGTCGCCAAAGGTATGCTGCACGATCCGGAGTTGTTACTGCTCGACGAGCCGAGCACCGGACTCGATCCAGGGGCACGGCATGATCTGTGGCGTTACTTGCAACAACTTCGAGACGACGCGGGCGTGACAGTCGTGGTCACGACCCACTCCATGGAAGAGGCGGAGAAATGCGATCGGTTGGGGTTGATTGATTGCGGGCGGTTAGTCGCGCTCGGAACTCCCGCCGCACTGCGAGCCGAAATCGGCGGCGACTGCCTGACGATTCTGTCGCCCGATCCGCCGCGATTGGCTGAACGGATCGTCGAACGATTTGGCGTGACGCCGCGTCAGATTGGTTTGGCTCTGCGGATTGAACGGCAGCGAGGCCACGAACTCTTGCGCGAATTAGTCGAGGCGTTTCCGGACGAGATCACCAGCGTGTCGCTCGGCAAGCCGTCGCTCGAAGATGTGTTCATTGTGAAGACCGGACATCGGTTTTGGGAAGACTGATTTGGAGTGCGGTGACTCGTCATCGTTTTTGTTTGCGGTGAAGCCGCTTTGGAATAATCAAGCCGAGGAACAGAAAGTGGCTCCGCCACCAATGAAAGCGGTGACAAGTCACCGCATTCCAAATTTTTGGCTGCCGGTGTGGACGTTGACATGGCGTGAGCTGTTGCGGTTTTTTCGGCAGCGCACGCGAGTGGTCGGGGCGCTGGGTCAACCGTTGATTTTTTGGGTGCTATTTGGAGCGGGGTTGCATGGCTCCTTCGCCGCGCCTCAGTGGGCACCGAGCGGCATGAGCTATCAAGAATATTTCTTTCCCGGCGTGGCGGTGATGATCGTACTTTTCACGGCGATCTTCTCGACGATCTCGATCATCGAAGACCGTCGCGAGGGATTCTTGCAAGGCGTGTTGGTGGCTCCAGTACCGCGGTTGGCGTTGGTGCTGGGCAAGCTCACGGGTGGAACGGTTCTCGCATTGTTGCAGGCGACGCTGTTCTTGGTCGTCGGGCCGTTGCTGCAGTTTGTCGGCCTGGCACCCGCGCTGAATTGGCAAATGTCGCTGTTCGGCTGGCTGGGGATGATGGTTTTTTTGGCCTTGGTGGCTTTCGCGTTGACGGCACTCGGGTATTCTTTGGCTTGGTCGATGGATTCGACGCAGGGCTTTCACGCGATCATGAGCGTGTTCTTGATGCCGATGTGGCTCTTGTCGGGATCGTTCTTTCCGGTGCCGGATGCCGGTTGGTTGTCGTGGGTGATGCGGTTGAATCCGTTGACGTATGGAGTGGCCGGGTTGCGTCGGTTGATGACGCCGGGCTTGATCGACGTGGTGGCGAGTTCTTCGTTGCCAAGCCTGGCGACGTGCCTGTTCGCGACCGGTTTGTTTTGCCTCGTGACGGTGGTGCTCGCCGTCTGTTTGACTCAACGCAGGAGTGTGCTGCATGTCCGCTGAACTTCATTCCTCTCCGAACCAAGATACTCGCGGCGCGACGAACAACACGGGCAATTCGCGGCGCAGTTCGTTGCGCTGGCTATTCGTCATCAATGGTCTGGTGTGCTGTCTCCTGATCGGCGTGTTGATCGCATTCGGCTTGCGCGGTAATCGTCCGACGGAAAACAGCGGCCGCGATGACGCGGTGGTCATCGACAAGGAAGCCTTACGGCCGCTTGCCAAAGCGACGGACGCGATCGAAGACGATGACGACAACGGAAAACCGAAAGTGATAAAGTTCGAGGCCAAGTGGAGCGAGGCCGGCATCGACGACTTCGAGTTCACCGAACGGAGTGGCCGGACGATTCGCAAAGCGGATTTGCTGGGGCGTCTATGGGTGGTGAGTTTCATTTTTACGAATTGTGCTGGGCCTTGTTATAAGGTCACGTCGGCCATGCGGCAGTTGCAGGACGAGTTTCTGAATGACACTGACCTACGGTTGGTCACGTTCTCCGTCGATCCCGAGCGAGACACGCCGGAGGTACTCACGAAGTACGCGAAGGGATTCAAGGCCGATGCCGACAAATGGCTCTTTCTGACCGGCGACAAGACGAAGATCTACAACTTGATCAACGGCAGCTTTCTGATGCCCGTGATGGAAGCCGAAGGGGAGGATCGCAAGCCGGGTTTCGAGATCATTCACACGACCAACATCCTGCTGGTCGACGAGATAGGTGTCGTACAAGGGAAGTGGTCGTCGACCGATGAGGCTCAGTTCGATCAACTCCGTCGTCGGTTGCGGAAGCGACTGCATCGAAGCGACGCCGAGACGAAGAACGAGGAGAAACCGTGAACGTGCCGAGTTGGGTGACCGCACTTCCGGCCGTGAACGCCACATTGAACGGAGTGGCAACGGCGTTGCTGGTCCGCGGACTGCTGTGCATTCGACAAGGCCAAAGAGATGCTCATTGCCGGACCATGCTGACGGCCTTTGGAGTTTCGATGGCGTTTTTGGCGTGTTACCTCGCGTACCACGCTGGCTTGCAGTATTACACGGGCAGCGGTTCGAAGAAGTTTGAGGGGACGGGATTCATTCGGCCGATCTATTTCACGATCTTGATCAGCCACGTTGTGCTGGCGGCCTTCGTCCCGTTTTTGGCAGCGGCGGCGATTTGGCTGGGACTGAAGGCGGATCGCTCGGAGAAACGTGGACAGGTCGCGAATTGGGTGGCTCACCGCAGGGTGGCCAAGGTGGCGTTTCCGGTGTGGCTGTATGTGTCGATCACGGGTGTTGCGATCTACCTGATCGGCTATCATTGGCCAACCTGATCCGGCTTGTGCGGGATTTTGTTTTGAGGATGTTGAGATGTTTCGACGAATGATGTTGGCGACAGCTTTGGCGATTGGATTGAATGCGGCGAGTCCGTTGATCGAGATGGCTCAGGCCTGTCCGATGTGCAAGGGCGCCAATGAGCAGGACGCTCAACTGCCGCGCGCTTACATGTACAGCATCCTCTTCATGATGGGCATGATGTTCAGTCTTGGCGGCGGCATGGCCTTCGGCGTGTTTTATCTCAGCCGAAAAGAGACGGCCGTGATCGAGAGCTTGGAGCAGTTTGCTGGGCAGACGAGTGGAACCGGACCTGATGGCACGCTACCGCGCGCGATGCAACCGGGCACAGTGTAAACATTGCGTCGAGTCAAATGAACTTCACCGGATCCGACTCGTTGGCACTCGCCTGAATCGCGAGGTTGGCGAAGCGAGATTGCAGCACGTCCGCGAGTTGCTCCATCGCCGGTCGTTCGGTGGCGTAGTGGCCGGGCAGAATGAGGGCGATGCCGGCAACTTCAGCCTCCACGCAAGCGTGAAAGCGAGCTTCGCCGGTGAGTAGTGCTTGGCAGCCGAGGCTCGCGGCGTCATGCAGGAACTCGGCGGCGGAGCCGCAGGCGATGGCCAGTCGTGTGATCGGGCGGGTTAAGTCACCGACGTATTGCAATTGCGTCACCCGCAGAGTTCGCTTCACGCGCTCGATGACTTCTTGCAAAGTCACGCTCGCCGGCAATTGGCCACAGCGACCGGAGCCAAGCGGCGGAGCTGTCGCCGAAGGTCGCAATGGCTGGATGTCGTCCAGGCCGAACAAATGGGCTAGTTGTTGGTTGATGCCGTCGGCTGCGCTGTCGTAGCCAGTGTGTGGGCTGTAGACGGCGATGCCGGAACGAATCAGCGATAATAACAGCCGGCCTTCGGACGTCGCGGCGGTGAGCCGTTGCACGGGATGGAACAGTAGCGGGTGGTGGCTGACGATCAGTTGAGCCTTTCGCGAGATCGCTTCTTCGGCCACGTTGGGGGTGAGAGTCAGACAAGTCAGGACGGACGAGACTTCGGTGGACGAATCGCCGATCAGCAGGCCGACATTGTCCCAGGTTTCGGCAAGTTCGAGCGGAGCCAACTCGCGCAGGAAGTTGATCAGTTCTTGAAGAGGCACCACCGCGTGACCTTCCGTGACGAATGCATTCGATCTACAAGACAGTTCGCGTATCTGACTCGTTTCGTTCGTAAGGAGCAAGCTTGATGTCGCCACTTCGTTTGGCGGTTGCGTGCCGCTGTCTGCCGTCGCCGTTTCGGAGAGCGATCCGGGCCGCCGTGGACATCGGAGCCAAGGGAATTCAGTTCGATGTCCGCAATGAGCTGAAACCGTCGGAGCTGTCCGACAGTGGACGGCGGCAGTTGCTGCACGACCTGGAACTCGAAGGACTAAGCATCTCGTCGTTGCAGTTTCCGACGCGGCGCAGCTTCTACGATCAGATAAATCTGGAAGGCCGCGTTTCCGCGTGCAAGCAAGCGTTGGAGTTCGCGCATCAATTGCGCGTGCCGATCGTTACCGCTCGCGCGGGAGCAATCCCGGGGGCGAAAGACTCGGCCGAGTATCGGCTGTTGGTCGACGTGTTAAATGATTTGGCTCGGCACAGTAATCATGTGGGAGCGACACTGGCGATCACACCGACGCGCGACGCGGCCGCGGACCTTGCAATGTTGTTGAGCGAAATCAAGGATGGCCCGATCGGCCTCAACTTCGATCCGGCCACCTTCGCGATGACTGGCCGAAACGCGGTCGAGGCGTTTCGCGAATTGCATTCGCTCGTCCTTCACGTCACGGCGCGCGACGGGTTGCGTGACATCGACGGGACGGGTCTGGAGGTTGCCCTGGGACGTGGTGAAGTCGATTGGCCGGAATTCGTCGCATTGCTGACGGAGGCCGAGTATCGTGGCTGGGTCACCGTCGACCGGACGAACAGCGATGATGCGGCCACCGATGCCGAGCGAGCGTTGCAATACTTGAGCAACGTGGGCTAGACCTCCAACCAATCCTGAACTCTCGCAAACACATCGTCCGGCGACTCACCATCGTTGTCCGTTGAGCGATCGGAACAAAGCGGCGTCCGATCCTTGGAGATTTCGGTGTCTCTACCGTTCGTTTTTGCGACGCCGATCCGTCCCGGAAGTTCAATGAGCTTGTCACTCGACACGGCAGACGATTCAACGAGACGCTGCTCTCGAAGGCGCTGCAGGTGGGTCAAGCCGCGCGAGGTATCGAGAATCATTGACGGTCGCTCGGTCTGTTGACTCTCGAACGACACTCCGCCGACATGCTCAGCTTCAAAGCCGTCAACCTGGTCGTGTTGGTGTGCCGACTCCGCGGAGAACTCTCCGGGATCCGCATCGGCGATGGTGGGGCGGAGTTCCGAGGGACGCGGTTGGAATCCAGCTTGGGTTCCGCCCCATCGAGAGCCGTCGTCGTTCAAAATCGTGCCGTCGGCGGTGGACGTGCTCAACGCGGCACCGGTCGGATTGCTGAGTTTCACACGAAACTTTTCGTTGCTCTCCCTCGTGCTGTCGGCCTTCACGAGAATCGTGAGCGACTTGCTGGCCTCGCCGCTGGCGAAAGATACGGTGCCATTGAGGAAGACACTGCCAGAGAAGTCGGAGGCCTTGGCGGCTGTACTGTTGCCACCGATGCCGGTCACGGCATACTGGACGGACGCCGTGCCGCTGCCCGTTCGCGAGACGGTGAATGTGAACGGGGTGGCCGATGTGCCGGTCCCTTCGTTCATGCTGGCGTTCGCCGCCACAATGCTGATCGTCGGGGCCACATCATTGTCCACAATGGTGCCCACACCCAGACCGTCGGTGATAGTTCCACCCACGACGCTGCCGAGGTTCACGAAAAAGCTCTCGGTACTCTCGGACGACGTATCATCAACGATGGTGACGACCATCACTTTTGTGGTTGGATCGCCCGGATAGAATTTCATTGTGCCTGTCGCCAGAGCGTAATCACTTCCCGCCGACGCAGAGTTGTTCGCCGTCGCGAACTTCACGGTGACGGGCGCATTCACCGTGCCCGTGATTGAAATCGTAAACGTCGCTGTTCCCGCCGTCTCGTTGACCGAGACATCATTGATCGACAGTTGGGGCAACTGCCCCGGATCGACGATCGTGCCCGTGATGGTGTAGCGTCCCAAACTGGCGTATTCCGTATAGCCGCTGGGCGGGTTGGCTGTCGGAGTTCCCACACCGGTGCCGTCAATGGCTAAGTAGTACTGTCCCGCGGCCAACGCCAGTGAGAAACTCGCCGTCAAAAGCGTCGACGGATTGGACGTCGCGATAAAGTTTCCGGCGCTGTCGTACAGGTTCGCCTTGATGTCGAGGTTCGGGCCGGGCATGAATGGCGTGATGTTCAGGGTCACATTGCCGGCGTCGGTGGTCAACGTGAAAACGTCGATGTCGGAAGTCCGCTCGATGATGCCCGAGCCACTGACACTCGCCCCAGAAGTACTTAACGGTGAAGAGCTCGCATTGGTATTTCCGTAGTCATCGGACTTGTAGCCGAAGCCGTTGTAGGTCGTGATGATCGCGAGGTCGTCGGGCCCTTTACTGTAGTTGGCACTCGAAATCGCGTTGTTCGAGCCGTAGTACTCGCCCTTATCCCAGGTGGTCACGTTAGTGTAGTAGCCGACGCCCATGATCGGCGCCCAACTCGTGTCGCCGCTGCCGTGGCCGGTGTAATAGCCCGTGGTGCTGGTCCCGTCGTGGGATAAACCCAGGCTGTGACCCACCTCATGGCTGGCGGCCTCAGCCACGGCCTTCGCTCCCGTGTTGTAAACCCATACCGGCGTATCGCTGCTCCAATTGAAGCTGTCGATGTACGCGATGCCGCCCGCGCCGGAATTCTCGGTGTCCGCCGTGATCACCACGCGGATGCCCCACTGCGTGTCTGCACCGCCGGATTTTCGGAGCGCTTCAATGCCGGGATCGACAGTCGTCACGTTGACGTTGAATGGGATGTAATCCTCGGAAACCCGCTTCCAAACTTCCTCAATATTCGCCAATTCAGTGCTGCTGAATGACGCAGGATTGGCATTGATGTCATACGGTGGCGAATCGATCGAAGGGTTCGCGAAGTAGTCGTTCCAGGAGGTGTTCTCGGTGACGTGCCCGTTGAAGTCCAGATAGATCGCGTGGTTGGCGCCGGGCAGACTGCTGTAAGCCGGCACAACCGGCGAGCCGTAATGCGTCAGCAAGCAGCGTGGTTCAAGCAATTCAACGGCATTCGGTTGGGCACGCTGGCATTGAAACCGACGGTTCGAGAGAAACCGCCAACGAGACATGGCTTTCATTGGGAGATCCTTGGAACTGACATGTGAGAGAATGTCACAGCGAAGAGACCAACAAAGTGACATTCGTTACTGCTGTGACGGTTTCCAACTTTGAAGACTTGGGCAAACCCAGCATGGCAAATGGCGCAACATGAATTCCTTTCCGATCAACCCAATCTACCGATTTAGAGTCTGCCAGGCGTTTAGCGTTTACCAATCTGCCAAGTTTCGAATCTTTCACACTGGAACTTGGAAGTGCTGTTAAATGATACGCCACACGAACGGGATTTCCAGGAAACTCTGAACTTTCGTGCGTCTCCTTCCGCGTCAGTCTACCAAGTCACTTGCTGCCCAATTCGCAAGCGGTTGGCGTTCTCCGACGCGAATTGCTCGGCGAACGTCAGCGGCGTTGAAAATTAGCACGGCGGTTGCGCCTTGAGTGTCGGTTCGATGCGAGGATGATATCGTGACGACGTTGAGCAGAATCCGACACAAATCTTCCAACAAGCGAACCCCACCGGGCTTGCCCCGGTGGCTCGCGGGATCCTGCACTACGCGACGTCACGCGAAAAAAAGGGCTCAGTAGTGCAGAATCCCGTAAACCACTGGGGCAAGCCCAGTGAGGTCGCTTGATTGAGGACTAATCCGAAGCGCTCGCGAGGGCGAACGCTTCAACGAACTTCCAAACCCAGGCGGTTGCTATCGTCCTGCCGCTGAACTCGCTCCAATTGTCTGGGCTAGAAATTGCCTCAGGAATTCACTCGCTATGACTCGATTGCTGTCATTAATCGGTGGGTTGTCGCTCCTGTGTTTGATCGGCTGTCTGTCCGGCTCGAACGACGCGCCGCGACAATCGTCGTCGAACGGTACGAACTCCGACGGACCGACGGCGGCCGACGTGAATAATCGCGCCACGAAACTCGATGCCGTCGAACTCGCCTTGAATTGGTTTCCCGAAGCCGAGCACGGTGGCTTCTTCGCGGCGGAGGTTCAGGGACTATTCGCCGAGCGTGGGCTGCGAGTGAAGCTGGTCTCCGGTGGTCCGGGAGTGCCGGTGATTCAGAATGTCGCCAGCGGCAAGGTGCTGTTTGGCGTGACCAACGCCGACCTCGTGTTGCTCGGTCGAGCACAAGAAGCCGACGTCGTAGCCGTGTTCGCGCCGATCCAACAAAGCCCGCGGTGCGTCATGGTTCACAAGAAGTCGGGCATCACCAAGTTTGAAGAACTCAAGGACATGACTCTGGCGATCAATCCGAACCAAACGTTTTTGGGTTTTCTGAAGAAGCGACTGTCGCTGACCAACGTGCGCATCCTGCCGTACTCCGGCAGCGTCGCTCCGTTTCTGCAAGACGACGGATTGGGCCAGCAGGCGTATGTCTTCAGCGAGCCATTCACCGCCGAGAAACAAGGTGGTGATCCGCACAACCTGATGGTTTCGGACTTGGGTTTCAATCCGTACACCAGTGTGCTGATCACTCGTGGCGAAGTCATTCGACAAAATCCCGACCTCGTGAAGCGGATGGTCGAGGCGTGCGCTCTCGGCTGGCGGAAATACCTTGACGCGCCGGCGTCGGCGAACGAACTCATTCACTCGCGAACCCCGGAGATGGACCTCGACGTCCTGGAGTTTGGCGCCAAAACGCTGAAGCCGCTATGCGAGACCGGCCTCTCCGCGCCGGAGCGACTCGGCGAAATGACGGCCGAACGCTGGCAGACGCTGACGGAACAACTCATCGAGGCCGAAGCCCTCAAACCCGGCAGTGTCGATCCGACGAAGGCGTTCGATACGACGTTCTTTCCGAAGTAGCTCTTTGCCCGGTTCGCTCTCCCCGCCAGGGAGACGTGAAATAGAAGGCCTGCCGCATGCTCCGATTCCGGATCGCTCTAGCTTTACTCGCGTCGCTGATCTCGTCGACTGTCTGGTCGGAAGAAGGAACGTTAATTCTGCATGGTGGTGGTGACGTGTCGAAAGCGGTGCGCGATCGGTTCTTTGAATTGGCTGGCAGCCGGCAGGCGAAGCTGATTGTGATTCCGACTGCCGATCCTGACACGCCCGATGACGACGGTCGCCTACAAACGTGGCGCGGCCGTGAACCCGCGTCGCTCCGACTGCTGCACGCGACCACGCGCGAGCAGGCGGAGGCGGAACGCTTCGCCGAGCCGATCAGGTCAGCCACCGGCGTGTGGATCAGCGGCGGCCGGCAGAGCATTCTGGCGGCGACGTACCTGCGGACTCCGGTCGAGCGAGAACTGACC
>CAYSHJ010000641.1:0-13060 GCA_964430385.1 uncultured Planctomycetaceae bacterium | reverse complement strand
CAGCATGATGTCGGGGTCTTGCCGTACGGCGTGCTTCATGGCGATGGGAAAGTCTTTCACATCCATGCCCATCTCACGCTGATTAATCAACGCCTTGTCCGATGTGTACACGAACTCGATGGGGTCTTCGAGCGTCAGGATGTGGACGGTCTTGGTGTGATTGATGAAGTCCAGCATTGACGCGATGGTGGTCGATTTGCCCGAGCCGGTCACACCGGCGAGCAGCACCATGCCTTGGTCGTAAGTGGTAAGTTGCTCCATGATCGGCGGCAGCCACAAGCCAGCGAAGTTGGGAATCGAGCGTTCAATCTTGCGGCTGACCATGCCGGGCATGCCCATCTGGACGAAGAGGTTGACACGAAACCGCCACTTCTCTCCTTCGTATTCGATGACGTGAGAAAAGTCCGATCCCCCCTCGGCCCAATAGATGTCCGTCAGACGCTCGTCCATCATCGGCATCAAGAGTGCTTCCATTTTTTCGGGAGTAATTGGGTCCATCTTGAGTTCAACCAGTGAACCACGAATCCGCAGCATGGCCGGCCTGCCGACCTGCATGTGCAAGTCCGAGCCTTTGTGCTTGATCATCTGCCGGAAGAGCTGGTTGACCTCCAGGTCTTTTTGATCGCCGAAAGTGCCGCGTTTGAGATTGGTTTTCGGCGGCGGGCCGGAACTGGCGTGAGCGGTATGAGTGGCCATGACTTCATCCTTCGGAATAAGAACTTCACGGGCGATGCGGACAGACAGAAGTGGACAGGCAGAAGCGGACAGACAGAATACGAGAAGTGTCAACCTGCCGGACAACTCTTTTACCGATGATTGATGGCTGCCACCAGCGGCTACCCGACGATTTTCAGAGAAACGCACTCACTTGCAGGGCACGCGATGTTGCGGCTGAGAATGCCAGAAGGTCTCAGACGCGCACCGGGACACCACGATCGGCCAGGTAGCGTTTCGTTTCGGCAATGCTGTACTCGCCGTAATGGAAGATGCTGGCGGCGAGCGCGGCACTGGCATGGCCGGCAGTGACGGCGTCGAACAAATGCTGTGGGTTGCCGGCTCCGCCGCTGGCAACGACTGGAATGTTCACTGCGTCGGCGACGCGGCGAGTGATCTCCAAGTCGTAGCCGTCCCTCGTACCATCGGCGTCCATGCAGGTCAACACGATCTCGCCCGCTCCCAGTCGTTCCACCTCACGCGCCCATTCGACGGCCTGCAACCCCGTGGGGAGTCGGCCGCCGTGGATGTAGACTTCCCAAAACTCGCGGCCGTCTTTGGACACGCGCTTTGGGTCGATGTTCACAACCGTAGCACAACTGCCGAACTTGCGTGCCGTTTGTGTGATCAGTTCCGGAGTACACACGGCGGCCGAGTTGATGCTGACCTTCTCCGCGCCGGCTTGAATCAGTCGCGTGACGTCGTCGAGATTGCGAATGCCGCCTCCGACCGTGAAAGGCATGAAGATTGAGTCCGAGACGCGGCGCACGACGTCGATCATGATCTGCCGGTCTTCATGACTGGCGGTGATGTCCAGAAAGACCAACTCGTCGGCGCCTTGCTGTTCGTAGCGGGTCGCGATTTCGACTGGATCGCCAGCGTCACGCAGGTTGAGGAAGTTCACGCCCTTCACGACGCGGCCGGCATGAACGTCGAGGCACGGAATGATTCGCTTGGCAAGCATCAGGTCTCTTTCGTGTTCGTGGATTCACGGCGGGAGTAGCTCAACAGGAGGCTCTCGTGCTGTCAACTTATCATGGCTCATAAGCATGGTTATGCTGGCGACTGCGGGCACCGCCGCGCGAGCCACACGCGGCGAAGTGTGCTGGCGCGGAGCAAATATTCCCATGTCATCTGCCAATCCCTGGTATGTGCAAACGGTCTTTGGAGCAGTCCTGGGTCCCATGCCCGATGACACGCTCGCCGAGATGGCGCGAACGGCAGCTTTGTTGCCGGAGGATCTCGTCCGTCAAGGGGCCGACGGGGAATGGCATCCCGCATCGTCCGTGCCCGATTTGTTTGACGAGTCTTCAAGCGTTGCGGGGTCGATGGTTGGTCTGGCATCCACTGATTCGGTCGAACCAGGCAACTCCACAGAACCGCTCGGCGAACGTCCACAACCCACCGTCGACTTGATTGCGTCGTGGAAAGCTGAGCGTCGTCACACCCTCGAACAACTCGGTCTGTCGTCTCTCGCCAACGAGAGCGTGACAGACAACGTCGCCTCCTCAGAGGGTTCCCACGAATCACTTCCCGACCACTTCGTGTTCGAGTCCCCCAACTTCGAGTCCCACAAAGCAGAGAGCGTTGCCACCGCCCCACCAAAATCGCCGTCGCCATCGATCAAGCGGCCTTCACTGCTGTCGCAGATTGCGCCTCGACTGCAGAAGCCGGAAACCTTTCCACAAAAATGGGACCGCTGGAAACGAAGCTTGCCGAGTTGGCCGATCGGGATCGCTGGCGTCGTCGTGCTGGCCATGATCTGGTGGTACTGGCCGCGATCGACACGGGGTATCTACGACCGCTATGTGGAGATTTGGAAGGAACTCGAAACGCGACGGGTTGACTTCAAAGACAAAGAAGGTTGGGAAGAATTCCTCGAACGGTCGAACGCGGAACTCAACGAGACGGTGTCGTGGCTGGAGACGCAAACCAGCAGCCGCGATCAAGAAAAACAATTATTGCTGTGGACCGGCCGAGATTGCTTGAAACCTATGCTGAAGCGCCCGCGCGTGGTCAATTCGGCGGCAGAGAAGCAGTTGCAACAGCATTTGAAACTCCTCGGTGATTTCTACTCCCCAACGACCTCGACAGAACCGCGTGCAGTTCACGTCGGAGCGGAAGTAAAGTCGCCGGTGGAAACCGACCCCGAACAATCGCACCCTGGCGTCCTGATCGATCCGTCGCTCCTACGGAAGAGCGAGGCTGCACCGGCGGAGTCTGGTCCAAAGGACAGCACCGAGTCGCCAAAACATCCGGGAGCGCTGAAGGTTGGCTCACGGAAATCGAAGTAGCCGGTGAGACGCGCTCCGTTCAATACGCATGACTCACGTTTTCAGGGTCATCGCATGCGGCGGCCGAGCCAGGAACTCCCGAGAAGCGGCCGCGAGGGGTCCGACAACTGAACGTCTTCCGGAGGAGCGGGGACGACCACGGGCGAGGTTTGATTTGTCAGGCGTGGACGGAACATCACAGCCAGCACCAGCGGCAGATACCACAGCACGTACGTTCCTCCTTGCTGTGGATACCACAACTGGGTCGCCACGATGATCGCTGTGGAATGCCCCAATAAATGTTCTAGGTTTTTCTGGCGCGGAAGGATCGTCAACGTCAGCAGCATCACGAAAAAGGCGACGATCACCGGAATCCGATAGACCTCGTCATGATTGCTCCAAAATCCGTCCATTTCACGGTCTAACTTCAGGCAACGCCAGTCGATGGAACCGAGAATCTGCGTTGTGAACGAGTGTAAGTCAGCCGAGGTGAAAAGCAGGCTCAACAACAGCACCGCCCCGACAACTCCCAGCGCCAGGGCGAAGCGTCCGGCTCCCTGACGGCCGTAGAACACGGCCCACAGCGGCAGAAGAAAGACCGGAAACAACAACGTGCCGCAGGCCAGCCCCATCAGACTTCCGGCAACCAACGGATTTCGGTAGCTCACGAACGCCCAAACAATCAACGCGGCCGGCAGGACGTGGTTGACTTTGCCGACATCGTAAGTCGTGCAAGGCAACAGCAGGTACAGCGCCGCCATTGCCAGCCCCGTGGGAGCATCGCTGAACAGACGCTTCCCCAGTAACCACAAGCCGGCGACGACCGCCAAGTGAGCCAACACGGCAATGACGCGTGCGGCGATTTGCTCAACGGCCCATTTTTTATCGGCGGGCTCGTCCGACGTCCCGGACAACACCAGTCGCGAAGGAGCAACGACCGGCATGGCCAACAGTCTCGCCGTTGGTCCCGGTTGAGCTTCCTCAGTCGCCGGAGTTTCCTCAGTCGCCGGTTTTTCAGTCGTCGTGTCTTGGCGTTTGAGCAATTCTTCCGCGCGACGCACGGTTTCAACAGCGGTGGGCGGCGGCGACTCGGTGATCACCTTGCTCATCAAGAACGTGAACGCGGCGGCGGCTAGAAACGCCATACCGGCATAGTTCAAGTTCTGTTCCAGTAACGGACGGCGTTTCCAAAAACTGTCGACGAAGAGCCGCACCAGCAACAGTCCAGTGACGACGAACAACCAGCCGTACCCGAGGGACGGAAACTCGCTCTCTTGCACGAGCAGCAAGCCCGGAGAGATCGACAACAGCAACGCCAAGTCCAGATTACGAAGCGCCAAGACTCGGCTGAAGCGGAAAAACACCGCCAAGATCAACAACAACGACAGATAAAACCACGTCGCATTGTTGACTTCGTAGCCGCTAAGGATGACATCCATGCATAGTTTTGCTGGCACGGCACGGCCGATGGGACCGGACTCCAACGCCAGACGACTCCTGATGGACTAGCCGTCGCGCGAGCAATCCTGTCGCGCCGCGGGATGACACATCCGAGAGCGGCATCGTCTCCGCACTCACAAATCCAATCACCGACCGTTATGCCGTCTCACGTTGCGAGGCTCAAGCACACCAACCCGAATACTTCCGTTCTCGGCATGGCCACCAGGATAAGTCCATGAACTTGGCATTCAATCAAAAAAATCGGTAACCAGACGGTTTTCGACTGTTTCGGCCGCCGGCTGGCGACGACGTTTCCTATCCGGTACGCAGGCCGCAGTCGATAGAACCCACCCGAAGTATGCGATCCGATGCCTGTGCGTAACCCTTTTTGGTGCAGTAGTTTTGCTTTGCCTCCCGATGCGATTCGGCGAATCACCGCAACTCAATCTAGGACCGGTAAGCGAGTCGAATCTGAACGATTCGACCAACGGTAAGCCTTCAGAAGTCGATGTTGAAAATAATGCGGAGCCGTTACTTGAGTGAGTGTGTCGTTGCGACGTCGTAGGTCCGCTGCCGGCCACTTCTGACTTCCCCATGTCACGACGATCCGAGGCAGATCAGAAGACAACGCCAATCGCTCGGGAGCCGACGTCGACTGATTCGGTGCGGCGACAGTGATTGGCTCGCTGCGCTTAGCCGTCGTTGGATCGACGGGAGTCTCGACGAAAATCTCTTCCCAACCTCCGGCCCGATAAAGTGGAGCCGTCCTCCATAGACTTCTCAAAAAGAACTGCAGCCGCGTGGGAGCAGACGATTCGGAAATCACCCAGCATGCGGCTGGAGTCGGTTCGGTGGACAACTGACGACGAAAGGCTTGCAGCTCACGCTCGTCATCAACCGGCAGGTGCAGCGACCTGACTCCGGACACGATGTTCGTCGCAATCAGGCTGATCGCACAGACGCGCAACAGCACCCGCAGTTGCCGCTCATTGCTGGCAAGCTTGGCCAATTTAATCGCGCTCAAAATCAGCACACCCACAGCGATCACGCCTCCGGTGACCATGTTCCACGTCAGCGGGTTCAGAATCCGCATCGGCGCCGACAGAGCCAGATTCGCGGCGAATGCGACGAGCGTCGTCGCGCCAACCATTCCCAAACCAAACTGCCGCTGCAGCACGGCATTAAGCCCGCGCGCCGCAAGCAAGAGCAATGGCAACAACAAGAGGCTCGGCCACGCGACTGACGTGCTGAAGTCGCCCTGATGGGTCGACCACTCGCGGACCCAGGCACTCAGCCCGCACACCGTCCAAATGAGGAGGAACTGACTGCCTCGCCGCCGCGGTATCGCGTCCGCTTCGTTCGAACCTCGACAAGTCTGCACGACGCCCAGACTCACGAATCCCAAGAGATAGCGCGGCAGCGTCGCTGCTGCCTGTACCACATAGGTCCAACGAGGAACCGACAACGTTTGGAGCATGTCGCGGTCATTGGATGAAGTCACGAGCGAACCGAGCGTCGGCACATCGTTCGCCGACGACAGCACACGCCAAAAAAAAACTACGAGCGAAGGAATGCTCACAACCAACACCAGAGTCCACAAGCCGTGCAGCCCGCGTGACAAGACCATCCTCGTCCCGAAACGGAACGGAACGCGGTTGAGGTCGCTCGCCGGATCGCAAGCCACCACCAAGACAAGCAAACCAATGACACCGATTGCTTCGGTCGCGATCGAGGCGTCAGACATCCAGCAGAGGCTCAACGCCATGCCGCTCCGGATCACCGACCAGGAGAGCCAGGATTGGCCGCTGCGTTGATGTGCCAATAGTCCTTGAAACGCGAACACGGCAAACGCCAAGGCCAAAGCCACCGGAGGCAATCCGCGGTTCAACGCCAGAAACTCACCGTGGCAACATACTAACAGTGCCGCGAGCACTGCGACGCGCGTTTCATCCATCTGAGCCGCGAGTCCGTATAAAGCGAAAATCAACAACACCACGCTGACGTAGGAAACTAAGAGCAGGCGACTCTCCGGCGACACGACCTCGAATCGCAAACTGAGCACGGACAGCAGACATGCCGGCACTGAATCCGGCGCGGTTTGTCCAGGCAAGATTCGTGCGGCGGACTTGATCCATTCCCGCACGGAATCGGTCGAGCCGGTTTTTAACTCCTCGAAATCGGGCAATCCGATTTCCACTGCCTTTAAGCCCCACGTCGCGGCGCGGTCATCCACCACCGGACTGCGAAACACCAGCAGTCCCGGCAAGAACGCGAACAGCACCACCAAGGGCTTTAATGCCGCGGTTCGAACTCCCGCCCGCGTCAGTTCTCGAACTGGCTCTCGGGCGAGTTCCAGTAGCCGAACGTCATCGACGATTTCCACATGCGGATTCCTCGATCGCATCGTCTCTCCGAAGAGTTTTCAACGATTCCCCGTTCCGTGCTGCTGACGCTTCCAAGTGACGATGTCTTCCAGAATCGCGTCCAATCCGAGTTGCGGCTTGGTCCCGATCGTCCGTTCCAGCCGACTGACATCCGGAACACGTCTCCGCACATCTTCAAAGTCATCGCCATACGCCAGGCGATACGGCAAGTAATTGATGCGCACCGCCGGATTGATCTTCGCGATCACAGCCTCGGCCAATTGGCGAATCGACCACGGCTGATCGCTACCGATGTTGAACACTTTGCCACAGGCATCGGGAGTCTCCATTAGTCGCAGGATCGCCTGCACGACTTCTTGCACGTGAGCAAAACACCGCACCTGTCCGCCATCGTCGTACACCACGACCGGCTCACCCCGCAGCGCCTGATCGACAAAACGCGGGATGACCATTCCGTAATGCCCGACCTGTCTTGGCCCCACCACGTTGAAGAATCGACCGATCACCACCGGCAAACCAAACTTTCGGTGGTAGGCCAATGCCAGGAACTCGTCGATGGCCTTCGAGCAACCGTAGGCCCAGCGAGGCCGAGACGTCGGGCCCAAGTGCAGATCGTCCTCCTCAGTCCACTGCTCTTTCGGGTTCTTGCCATACACCTCGCTCGTGGATGCCAGAAAGAACGGCTTGCCACCGCCTTGCACCGCCAGACGTAACAACACTTCCGTCGGATAAATGTTTGTCTCGATGGTTCGCACCGGGTCGTCCGCCACCAACTTCACGCCGACTGCGGCAGCCAAGTGATAGATCGCGTCGACCTCTCGAACAACGTCCGACAGCAACATGGAATCCGTGATCGATCCGGGACGAAACGTTAAATGTGGGTGACCTTCGACACCCATTAAATTGTCACGCTGACCGGTGGACAGGTTATCGAGCACCGTGACCTCGTGCCCGGCAGCCAAGAGTTGCTCCGTGAGATGGCTCCCGATGAAACCGGCTCCCCCGGTGACCAAGCAGCGCGCCATGAATGGGCCTTTCTGGCAAAGAGATGCTCTTGCGGCCACTCGCTTCCGACGTCGTCGACGAGTTGCTCTTGCGATCCGTCCGCCACGACAAGTGATGATGCTCGCGGCCCCTGTTAACACTAACCCGAAGCGTAAGCGAGGAACGGAAAGGACTCCCTCGCTTACGCTTCGGGTTAGTGTGCCGCAGCCAAGAACATCTCAAATACGGCCGCGAGCAGCATATCCAAGACGCCACCGTCGTGACAGAGACGCCGTGACTTCCGGCGGAAATGCGCGAGGCCACGTCCGGTGCGTGAGTGACTTGTTCAAGCCTTGAATCAACTGTTACCGGTTCAATGTTCACGTCTTGGAGCAGACCTCGCGTTCGTTTTCACAGCGGCAATGCTGATCGCGACGCTAATCTTCCCGCAACTGCCTCACACATTTTCGGATACGGTCAAAGTCCGAATGTCACAGCCGTCGCTTCGGATCGATGGCACCGGTTGTGCTAATGAAGCCCGTTGTTTGAGTTGCGTCGGCGGAATTCGGAGGTGACGATTCTGCGGACGGACTGACTTTGATCTGATCGCGATGCGAGCGTGCGTGGCGGCCTAGGAGACCAGCCACATCCCAGCGACCTGAGAGACCGCTGGGGCCTGGTGACCTGAAAGAGCACCAGGCAGGGATTTCACAGTCGTTCGAGCTGATTCCTTGACCGGCCGCAGTGAATCCCCACCAACTGCCCGAGAGCGAAGAGCCGCGCTCCCTTAGAACCTTCGTGACGAACGAGGGGCCGAGTTCGGTTTCATTCGGGAGTGTGCCCACTTCAAACGCTCTTCGTTCTCGGCGGTTGGTGATTTTCCCCATGTGAGTCAGCACCTGTCGCTAAACCCGATCACGGAATGTCACACTCTCGGTGACACAAATCAATCGTTGGCATGTCGGCTCCTCGAAGTTGTCCCCTCGGTGATGCTCCGGCTTTCAAGAGTCAGTCGCTAGAGTATCGCTCCTCTTCAGACTGACCAACGACAGAGGTTGGTCAGTCATCTTGGCACGACGCCAATCGAGCGCGCTTCATGACCAGTATTCTCGGTATCTCAGCCTTCTATCACGATTCGGCCGCGTGTGTCGTCGTTGACGGCGAGATCGTGGCGGCGGCTCAAGAAGAACGGTTCTCTCGCAAGAAGCACGACGAGCGGTTTCCGAAATTCGCTGTCGAATACTGCCTGCGGGAAGCGCGGTTGACGACGGAGCAACTCGATTACGTCGCGTTCTACGACAAGCCGTTGCTGAAGTTCGATCGACTGTTGGAGACGTATCTCGGTTTCGCGCCGAAGGGCTTTGGCTCGTTCGTCAAAGCGATGCCGGTGTGGCTCAAAGAGAAGCTGTATCTGACGACAGCGCTGCGGCGCGGCGTGCCGGGGTACGGCAAGCGGTTTGTGTTCACCGAGCATCATCAATCGCACGCCGCCAGCGCGTTTTTTCCATCTCCGTTCGAGCAAGCTGCCGTGCTGACCGTGGACGGCGTCGGCGAGTGGGCGACCGCCAGCATCGGCGTCGGCGAGGGGAACCGAGTGCGGCTGACTCACGAGCTGCATTTTCCGCATTCGCTGGGATTGTTGTACTCGGCCTTCACCTACTTCTGCGGGTTCAAGGTGAACTCCGGCGAATACAAGCTGATGGGCTTGGCTCCCTACGGCGAGCCGAAGTACACCGACCTCATTCGCGAGCGGCTCATTGACTTGAAGGACGACGGTTCGTTCCGCATGGACCAGTCGTATTTTAATTATTGCCAGGGTTTGACGATGACGTCTCACAAGTTCGAGACGCTCTTTGGTGGCCCGCCTCGGAAGCCGGAGGCTCCGCTGACGCCACGCGAGATGGACCTTGCCGCGTCGATTCAAGTCGTCACCGAAGAAATCTTGCTGCGCATGGCTCGGCACGTTCATGCTCAGACGGGCCAAAAGAAGCTGTGCCTCGCGGGTGGAGTCGCTTTGAACTGCGTGGCCAACGGAGTGATTTTGCGTAAAGGTCCATTTGATGACCTCTGGATTCAACCCGCCGCCGGCGACGCGGGCGGAGCACTCGGAGCCGCGCTGTTCGTGTGGCATCAGTTGTTGGGCAAGCCGCGTGAAGTGAATCGCGCGACCAGCACTAGCCCGACGCGCGAGCGAGGGATTCAAGCGTCGGTTGACTGCGGTCCCTCGCTCGCGCGTCGGGCTAGTGTGGAGGCGGATGCGTTTCCAACGATGCATATCGATTCGCAACATGGCTCGCTGCTCGGCCCGCGATGCGATGAAGCGGATATCAAGACCTTCCTCGATGCGACGGGGGCAAAGTATCGCTTCTTCGACAACGACGACGAACTCTGCCGATACGTCGCCGGCCTCATCGCCAGCGAGAGCGTTGTCGGCTGGGTGCAAGGCCGGATGGAGTTCGGCCCACGAGCACTCGGCAGCCGCAGCATTTTGGGAGACGCCCGCAGCTCACAAATGCAGTCAGCCATGAACGTGCGGATCAAATTCCGCGAGTCGTTCCGCCCGTTCGCTCCATCGGTGTTGGAAGAGCGTGTCGCCGAGTTCTTTGAAACTCGTCCGCGCGAGCCGTCGCCGTACATGCTGCTCGTCGCCAATGTCCGCGAGTCAAAACGGACGCAGCGACCGGCCGACGCACCGAAGCTGACCGGCATCGACAAGCTCAAAGAGCTGCGTTCGTGCATCCCGGCAGTGACTCACGTCGATTACTCGGCCCGCATCCAAACCGTCGATGCCGAGCGTCACGGCCGTTACTACCGCTTGCTCAAAGCGTTCGAGGCTCAGACCGGCAGCCCGGTCCTCATCAACACCAGCTTCAACGTCCGCGGCGAACCGATCGTCCTTAACCACGAACACGCCTACCGCTGCTTCCTGGCCACGAACATGGACGCCCTCGTCCTCGAACGCTACGTGTTGTTAAAGAAAGAGCAGCCGCACGCGGAAGAGCAGACGCTCGAGTCGTACCTCAAAGAGTTCGCGCTGGATTGAGACCACTTCGAAGAATCGTGAGACTTGACAACGTCCGATCACGACGACAGTTTGGTCGATAATCCGAGCAGGCGACCAACGCACTCATCACTGCGATATCCCGTGCTCCAGTTGCTCGACCGTTAGCCTATAGGGTTACGTTATGAAAAAATATATTCGATCGATAATCAGATGTTTATTTGTAACAACAGTGCTGATGTTTGGAAGCAATCTTCCATCATTGGCCGCTGACATACAGATGTTTTCCAATGCGAAATTAATAAACGATCCATTGAATGATGGAGATAGCTTTCTTGTGGAAGCGGATGGACAACCTCCTCATATTATTAGACTTTATTTTGTGGACTGCCCTGAAAATTCCACCAGTTCCAAGAGCGATGCACAACGGGTACGGGAGCAAGCACGATATTTTGGATTGTCTGATCCAGCTCGGATGATTCATTTCGGTAACGAGGCGAAGACTTTTTCTGAGCACGTCCTTCGTAAACCTTTTACTATTCATACCGCCTTTGCAAGTGCGGGAGGAAGGTCAGTCAAAGGCCGTGTCTATGGATTCATCACGACCTTTGACGGGAACGATTTGGCGAATCTACTCGTTAAAAATGGTCTTGCTCGTACTGGGGGAATAGGTCGGGAAACACCTGATGGAATATCACGTGATGAAGCGATTGCAAGACTTCGGGATGTTGAGATTTCGGCCATGTTGAAACATGTTGGCGTCTGGTCGGAGAGTGATCCAGATCGGATTGCTGAGCTTCGTGCGAAGCAACGTAGTGAAGATCAGGAATTAGACGAATTACAAAGTAAGGCAAAAAAAGCCCCATCCCCCGAAAGCTTGCTTGACCTAAACACTGCCAGTAAAAAAGAACTTCAATCGATCAGAGGAATCGGTCCTGTTCTCGCTGAAAACATTCTGGCCGGTCGCCCCTATAAGACCATAGATGAGTTGAGCAAAGTAAAAAGAATCGGCCCCGAAAAACTTGAAAGGTTTCGTCCTTATTTTGTGGTCGGCGATGAATGAAGGTAGCACCATCGGCCTGAGTATTCGCTGATGCTGGCCTCTTACCTTCCGGGCGGGCAGGCCGCAGCTTCGCTTGGCCGTTGGGCGGTCCGTTTGCTCGACATTCCGCAATGTGTCCGATGGCGCAGCCAGCCAGCAACAATGGTTTGACCCACAATTGGGACCGTGTCATGGTGGCTTCCTGAAAAAGAGATGACCTGCGGGCAGCCCCGCTGGACGTCGCAGGTGACACAACGAAGTTGTCGTATTCCGCAGTTCAATCTTCCACTCGCAAGTCGTCGAGCACGGCGAAGTCGCGGAGGTTGGACGCTACCAGTGTGACGTGGTTGGCGATCATGATGGCGGCGATGCGAAGGTCCATGATGCCGAGTCGGCGAGTTCGTGTCACGTACAGCCCTGTCATGAGTGGCGTGGTGATCGGCGGCGGGTGCTGGCGAACAGATCCTTGAGCGAGAGTTTGAATCCAGGCAGGACGTCGCCGCCGTCCAGGGACTGGGTCGGACGGAGGTGGCGGCATTCGTCGGTGGCTGTGTACACGTCGGCGGTGCGAGTCTTGGGATCGATGATCCACGCTAAACGGCAGCCAGCTTCAAAGTACTCGCCGAGTTTTCGCGCGATCTCGCGGGGCGTGTTGTTGTCGCTGAGCACCTCGACCGCCAAATCGGGAAAGAGATCGGGAATCGGTTTCGTGGGGAATTCGCCGCCGGGAATCTGATCCCACGAAATGAACGACACGTCAGGTATGCGGACCAAACGCGGCCGGAGCCGCATCATGCCGTCGGCACCAAGAACCACACCGAGATCTTTGTCTCGGCATTCAAGGTAATTCATCAATTTGTGGCCCAGGTGGACGGCAAGCAGCGATTCTCTGGCTCCCCTGGCTTTCTCCACGAGCACTCCGTCCACGAGTTCGTACAGCCGATTTTCTTCTGCTTCAATGCGGACGACGTCCTTCTCGGTCGCACGTCCTGGAGCGGGGCGCAGACGGATGCGACTGGGGCTGATGTCTCCCAGTTCCTCCAAGAGGTCGGCGAAAGTTTGTGCTTCGGCGAATGCGGCCGGCATAGCGATTCCTCGCGAGCGACTGGTGACGGTCCGTAATTCTATCGCTCCAATTGGACAAACCAACCCTGTTTCGGCAACGTGCTTTTCGGAATTACTTCTACTGTGACAGATCGGCGAACGGGGGGCGTCAGCCCCC
>CAYSHJ010000640.1:0-4146 GCA_964430385.1 uncultured Planctomycetaceae bacterium | reverse complement strand
CGTCCTCGCACGACTCCCCGATGACTACCGCGAAGTGCTGATCCTGCGGAACCTGGAAGGATTCTCACACGACGCGATCGCCGTGCGCATGAATCGCTCGAGGGGTGCCGTTCGCATGTTGTGGGTACGTGCGTTGGCCAGCCTGCGCGACGCGATGAACCACTCGAACTGTTAGCCGAAGCAAGACTCTGACGGATCATTGCGGCGACGCAAGTCCAACACATTCGGCCACGGCAGAGGCTTGTGTCCCTCGCTTGCAGGTCGGGCTTTTGTGAAACTCTCGGTCGTTGCGATTCTCGGACGCTGATCGGATCGAAAAGAACTGATCCAGAGCAGTCTGCGGATGGTGAATTCGAGTCGACATGACCTGTGACGTTGGGACGGATGTGGAACACGCTGCGCGGCTGTTGCGTGACGGCCGACTTGTGGCCTTCGCGACGGAGACGGTCTATGGACTGGGTGCCAACGCGCTGGATGTGAACGCGGTCGCGCGCGTGTTCGCCGTGAAGAACCGGCCGCACTTCGATCCGCTGATCGTGCATGTCGCGACCCGCGATTGGCTGCCGCGACTCGTCACGGAGTGGCCGAAACAAGCGCAACGTCTCGCCGACCGTTTCTGGCCTGGGCCGCTGACCCTTGTGTTGCCAAAGACGGACCTTGTCCCCGATCTCGTCACGTCGGGTCTGTCGAGCGTTGCCGTGCGCATGCCGTCGCATGTGCTCGCGATTGAGTTACTGCGGCGAGCTGATGTGCCGGTCGCGGCTCCCAGCGCGAACCCGTTTGGTCAGCTCAGCCCGACACGCGCGGAGCACGTTGCCGAACAACTTGGCGAGCAGATCGATTACATCCTCGACGGTGGCCCGTGCCGCGTCGGCATCGAATCGACGGTCGTGAAGATTCAGTCCGATCGCGCCGTGTTGCTTCGTCCGGGTGGACTTCCGCTCGAAGAACTTACCGCCGTCATCGGCCCGCTTGAGTTGCTCGCCGGCGTGAACCGCGACATGACCGCTGACGACAACATCTCGACGGCCGCGTTGTCGCCCGGACTCCTGCCTCAGCATTACGCTCCGCGCACGCCGCTGACGATCATCGAACGGCCCGCTGAAGTCGCAACTCCGCAACGAACCGGATTGCTGACGCTCCAACCGTCACCGTTCGCGAATCGCTTTGCGGCGGTCGAGGTGTTGTCATCGACAGGCGATCTGGTCGAAGCGGCCACCGCATTCTTCGCGGCGTTGCGGCGGCTCGATGCGCTGCAGCTCGACCGAATTTACGCGACGCTGTTTCCGCAACATGGCCTCGGTCGAGCACTCAACGACCGGCTGAGACGCGCCGAGACAAAGAATACCTCTCGCGGTTATGAATGAAACGTTTGGGAGGCACCCACACTACCCCGAAGCGTCAGCGAGGGCTGAGGTCAACGGTCTCTCGCCGACTCCTTGGGTTCGTGTCATACTCGGCCGCGTGCGGGTGTCGTATCGTTGTGATCACCCCATCTCGCTGGCAATTTGTGGCGGCGATTTGAGCGTTTGAAAGATCACGCAATAACGCTCGGTCAGCGACAGTAGCTTTTGCTTTTGCTCCGGTGTCGCGTCGCCGTCGAGTTCAAATCGTAGTCGAATTCGCTGGAAGCCGATCGGCACTTCCTTGCTGATTCCCAACGTGCCTCGGAAATCCATGTCACCTTCGGCGATGACTCGCCCGCCGCGCAACGGGATTTCGAGTGCCGTCGCAACCGCCTTCAACGTGACGCCCGCGCAGGCGACCAGCGATTGCAGCAGCATCTCGCCCGAGCAGGCCCACTCGGCTTGACCTCCCGCCAGCGGATGCAGTCCCGCCGCGATGATGCCTTGCGGCGATTGCACGTGACACGTGATCGTGTCCGAGCCCAACGAGCCGCGGGCGTGCATCGTCACCTGCGCGGCCGCAGGCAGCTCCTGGTATCGAGCTTTGAGTGGTGCTTGTTTGGCTTTGAGTTGCTCGCTATTCATGGAGACTCCAGATGGGGAATTGAGTTTCGAATCTCGTGTGGATTTTGCACGAAACGGGATGACTTCAACAGCGAGTCACTTAGGAGTTACCGATGCCCGCGAAAATCGATTGGTACTATCACCGTGGCGGCTGACAAACGTGCCTGAAATCGCAGGGGTTCCTTGCGACGAATTCGGTCACGGTCGTCGAGACGGTCGACGCTCGAAAGAACAGGTTCGAAGGTGACGCCGCCGTCGCGTTTGTCCGGCAGGCGGAGGAAGTTTGGATCGCGAAGGGGAAAAACGTCCGTCGGATCGTCTTTAAGAAGGAGACCATCTCGGACGACGAACTGCTCGAACTGGTGACTGGCCCCACCGGGAACTTACGAGCACCCACGATTCGTCGAGGCAAGAAGTTGTTTGTCGGGTTCGCTCCAGAACAATACGCGGCGTTCTTGCGGTGAGCCTATGGATTTGAGATTTGAGATTTCGGATTTGAGATTTCGGATTTGAGATTTGAGATTTGAGATTTGAGATTTGAGATTTGAGATTTTGGATTTCGCAAGATGTATCTCGGCATTGAAATTGGCGGCACGAAATTGCAGCTTGGAGTTGGCACCAGCGAAGGGCCGCCGTTGGTGGCGCTCGAACGCCGCAACGTCGATCGCTCGCGCGGCGGGGCGGCGATTCGCCAGCAGATTCTCGAAGCCGGCCGTTCGCTTTTGGCTCGACACCAGATCGAACGCATCGGCTACGGCTTTGGCGGGCCGGTGAACTCGGCGACGGGCCGAGTTATCACCAGTCATCAAGTCAGTGGCTGGGACGATTTTCCGCTGGTCGATTGGACTCACGAGGCATTTGGGTTGCCGGTGCGATTGGGCAACGATTGCGACGTCGCCGCGCTGGCCGAAGCGACGTACGGAGCCGGTCGCGGCGCGGGCACGGTGTTTTACATCACCGTCGGCACGGGCATTGGCGGTGGACTGGTGATCGACGGTCGTCTGCAAGGAACCGGTCGACTCGCCATTGCCGAGATCGGTCACCTGCGCCCCGGCCCACTCGCCGACGATCCGCATCTGACGGTCGAATCGCTCGCGGCGGGACCGGGCATCACGGCCGCGGCCAAAGCACTCGTCACTGGACAACCCCGACATGCGCTGATCGAAGCAGGAGCATTCGCGAGCGAAGACGTCTCCGTCACGTCGCTGCTCGGTGCGAGCAGCGAGTCGGCCGACGATGACACGGTCGACTTGCTCAGCCGCAGCTTGGGAGACGTCGCATGTCTGACGGGCGAGATTGTCGCTCGAGCCGCGGCCGACGGAAACCAAATCGCACTCGCCGCATTGCACCAGATGCACGTGACACTTGGTTGGGCCATCGCTCAGGTCATCACCTTGCTATCGCCGCACGTCGTCGTGATTGGCGGTGGCGTGTCGCTCATGGGCGAGGCATTGTTCTTCGAGCCGCTTCGACAGCAAGTTCGCCGCTTCGTCTTCCCGCCGCTGGCGGACTCGACGCGCCTCGTGTCCGCCGCGCTTGACGAAGAGGTTGTCGTTCATGGAGCCATCGCACTGGCCGCTCAGGCGAAGTGAAACACCGGTAATTCCTGTTGCCGCTCTCGCGAGGCTTTCAGTACAACCCGCTCCGATCGGGAGGTCAGTGGTTGAGTTTCAACTCGCGGCACCTCCGACGCGACACGGACGTCTCTGCGTTGAAGGACCAACATGGCCACGTTTCGAGTGACCAACGCGCGCATTGCCGGGCTAACGGTGGCGGTGCCGGAAGACACGCTGGCGGTCGAGGCATTCGCTGGGCGAGGGGACTTCGAAGCGATTCAAAAAGTCTCGGCCAGTTTGGGGATTGTGCAGCGGCATGTCGCGGGCGACGGCGTGTGCGCGTCGGACTTGTGTCACGCGGCGGCGGAACGGTTGTTTGAACGGCTCGGCTGGGAGCGCGGCTCGATCGACGTGATCCTGTTCTTGTCACAGACGCCCGATTACGCCTTACCTGCGACGGCGTGCGTGTTGCAACAACGGCTCGGCTTGAGCACCGGCTGTGCGGCGTTCGACGTCAACCTCGGATGCTCCGGCTACCCGTATGGCTTGTGGCTGATGTCGCAGTTGATTTCCGCCGGGCAGATGCGACGCGGTCTGCTGTTGGTCGGCGACACGCTGTC
>CAYSHJ010000639.1:0-3669 GCA_964430385.1 uncultured Planctomycetaceae bacterium | reverse complement strand
CGGTGAAGTAGCTCGACTTCTTCGGCCGCCCTTTGGCGAGCCGCCTCCAGGAATCGCCGCCGTTCTCGCTGCGCCAGATCGCCGGCGCGCCACCGGGGCAGGCGCGAGTCGGCGGATCGAGCGGCATGACATAGACCACGTCGGGATCGTGCGGATGCACGGTGATCGGGAAGCCGAAGTCGGACGGCAGCCCCTCGGCAATCGAACGCCAGGTATGGCCGTGGTCATCGCTGCGCAGCACGCCGATTCCCGGCCGCGGCCCCCCAGGCCCGTCCCAGTCGGCCCAGCCGCCGTGGTTCTGCATGTAGAGCCGGCCGGGCACGTTTTTGTGTCCGGCGATCTTGTGAACACACTGGCCGAATTCAGGATACGGATCAGGCGTGAAGCCCGCACCCACTCCGTTGTTCGCCGCCGAGAAGGTTGAGCCGCCGTCTTCGCTCAGGTAGTGCCCGCCGGTCGAGATCCCCAGATGCACTCGATCGCCGTTGCGCAGGATCGTGTGCATGCAGAGGCCACCGTTTCCGGGCTGCCATTTGCGAGCGTGATCGTGATTGCTGATACCCGAAACCATCTCCCAGGAATCGCCGTGGTCGCTGCTGCGGAAGAGCGACGCCGGCTCGACGCCGCACCAGAGTTCCTTTTTGTTCGTGCCCGGCTCGAGCGACCAGATGTTGGCGAGCGCACGGCCATCGTCCTTCGGAAAGGCAGGAGCGGATTTCGTCTCCTTGAACTTTTTTCCGAGATTGGTCGAGACGAGCACCTTCATCCCGAAGAAGGGATTGCAGCTTGAGGCGTAGACGCGCGGCGTGCCGCGCGTGTCGATCAGCGCCGAATAGACGGCGACTCCGGGTCCGAACGGCCCGCGGAGCGAAAAGCGGCGGCGGGTCTTCGCGGCTTCGGCCACGAAGACACCCTTTTTGGTTCCGATGCAGAGAACGACTTTTTCTGACATGTTTAACCTCCGGAAACTGCGGGAAGAATCGTAATGATGTCGCCTGGCTCCAGCGCGGTATCAAGCCCTTGCCGCTCGCGCATGTGAGCGGAGTTCACAAACAGGTTCACATGGCGGCGCACGGTTCCCGTCTCGTCGCAGACGCTGCGGTAGAGCGACGGATGATGTTGTTCCAGTTCCTCCAGGACGGCACGCACGCTCGGGGCCGAGAACGCAAGCGTCGACGCGCCGTCGCAGCAGGCGCGCAGCTCACGGGGAACATGGATCGTGATGGTGGTCTGCGTCATGACAAGAAACACAAATCGTCGATGACGGTCATGGCTCGCGAATGGCCGACACATTCCCGGCGACGTGTTCACGATGATATCCTATGCCGCCGCTTGCGACAGCCACGCGGGGTCGTGTTTCTCAGGGGGGTCGTGTGTCAATTTGGGTGGCACGCCCTGAGTCATCGAAGGGCGTGGAATTGTCCTTGCGTGTATCCACGTGTATCCACGCCCTTATCAGGGCGTGCCACCCGGGGCTTCTTCAGATTGATCCACTGCCATCATGGGCATTCGTATGACGATACTTCGCGCGGCCTTCAAGGGCCGGGAGAGTTGATTCAGCGAGTCGCGGTGCGAATCAAGGAGCGACGCATTGTTTGTCACCCATTTGGAAAGTGCGTTGGACGGAACTCGATTGCCGGCCGGTGCGCTTCAAAGCATGCACAAAGACCGGCCGCTGTGGGTGCGGTATGACCTGGAAGCGGCCGGCCGCGCATTGTCGAAGGCGAAACTCCGCGATCGCGAGCCGACGATGTGGCGATATCGCGAATTGCTTCCTGTGCCGCAGGAAATGCAGCCGGTTTCGCTGGGCGAAGGGATGACGCCCGTGCTGCCGTGCTCGCGGTTGGCCGAGCGGTTCGGGCTGCGCGACGTCTGGATCAAGGACGAGTCGCACTTGCCGACCGGCAGCTTCAAGAGCCGAGGTCTCACGATGGCGATCACGATGGCCTGGCACTTCGGCGTGCGGCGAGTGGCGCTTCCCTCAGCCGGGAACGCGGGAGGCGCGGCGGCCGCGTATGCCGCCCGAGCCGGCATCGAGGCATTCGTCTTCATGCCCGAGGACACGCCGGTCATTAATCAGTACGAATGTCGACTTGCCGGAGCCAAAACGTTTCTCGTGAACGGTCTGATCAACGACTGCGGCAAGATTGTGCGCCAAGGCCAAGCCGCGATGAACTGGTTCGACCTGTCGACGCTCAAGGAGCCGTACCGCATCGAAGGCAAAAAAACGATGGGCTTGGAGCTCGCCGAGCAGTTCAACTGGCGGCTACCCGACGTGATCCTGTACCCGACCGGCGGCGGCACGGGTTTGATCGGTATGTGGAAAGCGTTCGACGAACTTCGCCAACTCGGCTGGCTGGAGGATGACCGCCGTCCGCGCATGGTCTGTGTGCAATCGGACGGCTGTGCTCCGATCGTGCGCGCATTCGAAAGCGGATCGCGTTTCGCCGAGTTATTCCCGAACGCCGAAACGATCGCGCGCGGCATTCGCGTCCCGGCGGCCGTCGGTGACTTCATGATTCTCGATGCCGTCCGCGAAAGCGGCGGACTGGCCGTCGCCGTCGAGGAAGCTCGACTGCGCGAATGGCTGGAACTCGCGTTTCGTCTCGAAGGAATCGGCATTTGCCCCGAAACCGCCGCGTGCGTTGGAGCGTTGGAACGTCTCGCGGCCACAGGCTGGATTCGACCCGACGAGCATGTCGTGATCTTCAATACCGGTGCCGCGCAGAAATACGTCGAGGCGATTCAGTGCCACCTTCCGCGACTCGATGTCCAATCACCGATCGACTGGGAACGCCTGGCGTCGTGCGAGTGATTCGTCGTCTCCCTAAATTCGTTGGAATGCAGTCGGTCCAAAAGCCGAGCAGTTCCAACGAATGAAGGGAGACGACGAATGGGAACCGGCGAATCAATCACCGCGTTTCAAGACGATTTCCCGAGTCGCAAAGTACAATCCGCCGCCCAAACCTAGCGTTGCAAACGATCCTGAACCGGAGAGACTTTCATGTCCGACGAACTGACCGACGTTCGTGCTTCGCGGCGCGAGTTTCTGGGGACTTCGCTGTTGGCGGCGGGGGCGGTTGTTCTGCCCCGCGTGTTAGTCGCGGCGGAGACATCCGCACTCGCGCCGAACCATCCGCTCGATCCGTTGTCGGCCGGTGAACTGGCGAGCGTGGTCGAAGTTCTTCGCGCCGCGCACAAGCTGGGCGAATCATGGCGGTTCGTTTCCGCTGTCTTGTTGGAACCGGACAAGGAACTGTCGCGGAACTGGAAAGTGGGCCAACCGTTTTCGCGCCGCGCATTCGTTGTGCTACTGGATACGGGGCAGCGTGCCGGCTTCGAGGCCGTCGTGGACGTCAGCGCGGCCCAGGTTGAGCGGTTTACAAAGCTGCCGGCTGGCGTGCAACCCGCGGTCATGCTTGACGAGTTCGGCGAGTGCGAGGAGGCCGTCAAACGCTCGCCGTTGTTCCGCACCGCGCTGAAGAAACGCGGAGTCGAGGATGTCAGCCTGGTGATGGTCGAGCCGTGGTCGGCGGGGAATTACGGAACCGAGGTGCCGGAGGACAAGGGTCGACGATTGCTCCGAGCGTTGTGCTTTGTGCGTTCCGAGCCGACCGACAACGGCTTTGCCCGGCCGCTCGACGGCGTGATCGCGGTCGTCGATCTGCA
>CAYSHJ010000638.1:0-8208 GCA_964430385.1 uncultured Planctomycetaceae bacterium | reverse complement strand
CACCAATCCGCTGAGCACCAGCGAGCGGGCGAGAATCGACACGATCGTGTCCGCATCTCCCGGCTGCCACTCCATCCAATGCCACACGAACAATCCCAAGAACGCGAACAGCGTCAAACGCTTGGCACGCATCTGGATTTCAGGATGGTTGCCGGCCAACGACGAACCGAGGAGCCAAACGATGACCACCAGAGTGAACACGCCGAAGTCCAAGTTCCCTGTAATCCACTTCTTCATCGCCGCGCCTTTCCAAAATGGGACATGAACCAGGAAAGTCGAACTGGAAGTGACCAACGAAATTCGATGTCAGAAGAAGCGGACGATGCGACAAAGCATCGCCCGTTCGGACGCAAGACGCAGAGCTAGCGGACTGCTTTGGCGCGGTGACGGACGAATTCCGGGACGTCGGGCTCGGCCAGTTCGCCCAGTTGGAAGGCGTCGAACACATTCCAAAAGAGCAAGTTGTTGAGGACGTTGTCGTTTTGCAGAGCGGCGATGAAAGCGTGTCGCTCAAGCCCGACCAGTTGAAGGTTCTTAGCCTCGTAAAGCTGGTCGGCAAGGCCATCAAGCGCGCCGCCGTGAGTGCACAGCACGCGGCATTGCCCCGCGCTGTTGCGCTCGATCACGTTCAGTTGTTGCAACGACTGTGCGACGCTTTCCGCATCACGTTCCTCTCGAAGTCGGTCGGCAATATGGCGAAATCCACCGAGCTTGAATTGTCGCTCGACAAACATCACGAAGGCCGAACCGTCCCTAATCAATCCCTGAAAATGCTTGGCCGATTCCCAACTCGGAGCTATGACTTGGCGAGTGAAGAGATGATCGACTTGAGCATCGGGAATGGATAACGCGAACTGCTCCGGAACGCTCTGGCTGACAACGAAGATGGCTCCGCTCTTCAGGGCCGCGTCGAAGAGTTGTTCGCAGTACCGTTGCGAATCGTCTCGTTCGTCGATCAGTCGAGATTCGGCGAAGTCCGCTCGCGGAAAGAGCGGTGGTTGAGGATGCTCGCGCCGCGCGCGGTTACCGGTCGCCATCCAGTCTTGATATCCAATCAGCGTACCGCCTGGTATTCCCAGCGTGGCGTTGACCAGTACGAGGACATGCGGATTGCGGAGATCATACGGCTCCGAGCCACTCTTTTCTGGAATAGTCAGCTTCATGTTCATGCCGAGGTACTCGTGCCAAGCGGCGCGTTGCGACGATTCGCAATAGAGAAACACCATCTGACGCGGCTCAGCTCCAGCGATCGGATGATTTGGCGCGAAGGGGGCGATCAGGCGATTCAACTCCAGCACGCACTGATTGATCAGCGGCCGAAAGGCTTCGTCGTTGAGCTTCACGGCGGCCAAATAGTCGACCGGGAAAATCGGATCGTCGTAACGGATGGGGCGATCGATTTCATCGACTCCGACGTAGTGCCGTAGCGACGCCATCATCGCGGGGGCTCGTTTTTCAGGAGCGATCTGGCTCCACTCATCCACAAGATAACGCCGACCGTCCACAACGAGTCCGTCGGCCCGCACTCGTTGCATGAAATGTTCCGGGGTGAATCCGGCAGACTTCAAACGCGCGTCCCAATGGTCGCCAAGAGTGATTCCTGATTTGGTGTCGATCACGGTGTCGAGGCTCTTGACCAAGTCGATCTTCGTGGGATCGCTGATGGCAGGAGGCCGGGGCAGAACTGGCCCCGCGAACGACCGCAGGTCAGCGATGTGCTGCTGAATTCGCTCCAACTGGACAATCAGTTGACCGGGTTGATTGTCTTTGCCTAACAACTGGTCGAGGACTTCCAGCCGGACTTGATACGTCATGGCCAAGTGACGGTCGCGAAAAGCATCGTTGGCCAATTCAAGGGCTTTCCGCAGGTGGTACTTGGCGATATCCGACAACAACCGTGATCGATTGAGTTGAGGGACTGCCCAATTCAAGGCGCGCTTCCAATGAGGAATGCTGGTGGCAATGTCTCGAAGACGATCGGCGGCTGCCCGCATTTCGGCGCGACGAGCGGTGGCCCACTCGCTTCGCTGGAACCGTTCGTGCTGCGTGCGCAACGTGCGGCGTTGCTCAGCCAACTTTTCACAGAAAAACTCAACGAGTTGACGACCAGCTTCCGGCCCGTGCTGATCGATGATGATCCGCAAGGCGGTTTGCAGCCGATCCGTGAGATTGTGAACCGCGTCGGGAATCGCACTCAAGCTATCGCGAATGTCTCGCGACCACGTCCCGTCGTCGGACGCGAGGTCGTTCAACGCTGCCGCTGTGTCGTTGACGCACGACAGTCGAGGCGTGAACGACAACGCTGGTGGCGTGCCCGCCAGTTCGTCGTCCTGCAATTGAATCCACACCGAGCCAAGATTCTCAACGTCTAGCAATCGTTCCACTTCGGCCACGCGGTGCCCCGTGGCCAGCAATGCCACGGTCTGCTTGAGAAACCGAGGCAGGTACATGTCCAGCAATCGCGTGAACGGCAGCCGCAACTCGACAGAGGTGTGGCTGTGAACTTGGCGCGGCGGACGACTGTAGAGGGCTTTGATGCGACGCATGGCAAGAGTCCTTATCAGGGGATATGGGGAAAACAGTCCAAGAGGGAAAACAACACTACGAATTGGCCAGCGGGCGACCGGAGGCACCGGTATTGACGTGGTCGCGATAGCGGTCGGCTTGGTACTTCCCAGCCTCGGTGAACAGCGCGAAAAAGTAGGTGCGAGCCATCATGTCGGTGAACTCGGCGAGCGTTCGGAAGTCGAACTGGCCGTTGGATTGGTCGGCAAAGTTGATGGTCCAGACACGTTCGGACAGGCGCAGTTCAAACGTTGTTCCGTCTGGGCGTTGCCATTGCTTGAACGCCGGATTCGCGAAATCGGACAGCAGTTTTGTCAGATTGCACGCCGCGTTGTCGGTCACCAGCAAACGCTGGTCGGAAGTCGGGCTGCGGTTGATGTCGTTAAGACAAATATCTGGGCCGATGGCCGCGATGTGGACGCGCACCTCGGCAATTCCAAGCTGTTGAGCCGCGTCGTGACATGCGGCGACGGCCGGCTCCAGCGCACCCCCGCTGGTGCCGCCGCCCAGCCCAGTGAAAATCACGAAGGACGTAACTTGTTGTTTGCCGATGTCGCATGGCAAAAGTTCGTCGATCTCGGACAGCCGCATGAACTTGGCTTTCAGAGCATCGACAAAATGCGCGTACCGTCGCAGAAACATCTTTCGGCCCTGAGCCGCGATACTCCCCGCGCCATCTTCTCCGAGCGGGAAGAAGTCTTGGGACTCCACTTGCATTTCCTTGGTCGCGGCATCGACGAAGAGATGGCCGTACCACTTCGGGAGTCGATCAAATTCGTTTTGGGCAGTCGTCGCGAGTTTGTGTCCGACTTCGCAGCCGCTCGTCCCCAAAGAGATCGCGATAGTCGGGCAGAGACCTCGGCCCCGGACGCCATATTGATCGGCATTGCGAAGCGTGTATTGGCTGTGCGTGGATTGGCTGCGACTTGGAGCCATGAGGATCTCCTGGCGCAATCCATGTGGCAGAGTGAATCCATTTCGATTTAGCGGTTTCGCAAGGTTGGACATGTCTTGGCTCCCGTTTTTGAAGGATTAAAGGAAGTCGAAAGTTTGCTATGTGCTGCTTACAAATCAGCGGCCATCTCTCGGCCGGTCGCGCCGTCTGATCGAATTGATTGTTGGTTCATCGCAATCTGTAAAAGACGTCGAAGACCCACTGGATGGCGGTCACGACTCCCGGCGCAGTGATCGTCAACGCCAGCGCGAGGCACACGATGGCGAGTGTCGAATTGCGTAACGTTTTTTGACTGGCGCGAACGGCTTCGCGATCCGACTCACCCCCTGCGGCGATCACCGCTTGAACCTGGGCATCGCTCTCCGATCCAACGGCCACGTCGGTCACTTCGATGACGCGCGGTGGCGTGTTGTCTTCGCCGGGGAACTCGAATCGAATTGGTTGTTGAGGTGAGACGGTTGCCAGCGCGGCGATACGCTGCTGAGCATGAACGGTTCGTGACCGCGCTTCTCCCGGCATTTGGACTTGGCACTTACGTTCGGCGACAAGTTGGACAGATCCTGTACTGGTGGTGACTACGCTGATCAGTCCAGCGATCGGCTTCTTCACCGAGGCCAACAGAACTTGCCCGGTGCTCGCCGCCTTGTGAACCGTTCTCCGGCGCAGGCTGACCACCGCCAGTGCGCCGAACAACGCCGCTCCCCAAAACGAAGCCGTCTTCACATGCGGGCCGAGCAGCGGTGATCGAACGCGAATCGGCACCATGATGATCTGCGGGCGTAGGCCCGTAGCCAACAGGTGCAAGGCCGCTTCGGCACTCTTGACCAGAACCGAGGAATCGGTGCGGAACTGAAACGTCCAATGTCCGGTTTCTCCGGGAGCCAGCTCGCGAGTCGCGTCGCTGTCGCTCGTCGGCAGGAACTCGATTCCAGGAATAGTCCTGCCATCCGCGTCGCTGATCCGACCTCCGGGCAGCAGTTTGAACGTCCGCGAAATGGTCGAAGTATTTGTGACATCCACGGTGACGGTACGCTCGAATGGCAGTCTGATTGCGACTTGAACCGGCAAGATGGTGGGACCATCTTTGCTGGTCTTGAGCCATTCGCGCATCGCCCAGTGGGAATGCAGTTCTGGCTGAGGTCGCGACAACACAAACACGACTTGATTGACCGGCTCATCATCCTTGCCGCCACTGATTTTCTCGAACGGAACAACCTGCAATGGCTGCCGGGAATCCTTGCGAACCGGAGTGAACATTCCCGTGAATGGGCCGTCTTCCACGGACTCTTCATAGGTGCTGGGAAGTGTCAGCGTGGCCCGCAGCTTCTCGGCTTGGCCGGGGTGGAGTGTGAGTTCCGGTCGGCTGAACTTGATCCACTCTTTCGGCACGATATGCCCGGCCGAGTCGGCGAGGACAATTTCCGGCACGACGTCGAGCGAATAGTCCATCTCACGCGAACGGAGAATCAAGTCGATGTAACGCTTCGTCACGGCATCGCCCAACTCGCCGCCGAAGTCGATGCGAGCCGGATGAAAACTGGCCCCGTCAATCGTCCCGTCGGCTGAGAATGGAATTTCGAGTGAGACGGATTCCGAACGCAGAAGCGACTCAACATGCTGCGGGAGCTTGATCCGAACAGTGCCTCCGGTTGCGGTGACGATCGACACAATCGCATCGAACTTGCCGACTGGCAGCTTCGTCGGCGGCGACACAAAGCGACCGACGAATTGTGGATCATTGGACAAGGGGAGCTTGATTTCTTCGCCGGTGCGTTCGTTTTTCAGGATCACATCGGCCCCTTTGAACGGAACACCTTGAGTTGAACCCGGCACCTGAATCGCGAAACGCCACGTCACTGCGTGCGTAGGAGCAACTCGATATGTTGGCTTCTCCTCGCCGGCGACATGTGCCGGGCGAAAGTCGATGGCCGTTCCCTCACGGAGTCGGAAGTGGGAATAGAGACTCGCCGCCGGCATCGACAATGACTGATTGGGCGACTCCAGATGCAGTGCGATTTGTCCGTCCCCGGGCGTATCAACCACGACCGACACAGTCGCGAGATGCCCTTGGCCGTCGGGTGCCAACGTAATCCGCTCGTCGGCGTTGTCGGCCGTGAGCATGATCTCGGTGCCGCGTATGTTCACGCTCAATTTGAGATGCTTGTCCCAATCCACAATCGCCGGATGAAACTGAATCGTCACCACGGTCTTCGCCGCCAGCGGATCAGGCGGCATCACATAGTCCGCTTGAAACGCTTTCGGATTGGCCGGGATCTCGCGGACTTCTTGCTTCACTACGCCGGGAAGTTCGGTCAGGCCGAGCTTGTGCAGATTGCGAATGACCTCGTCCGGTTTGCAAACAACAAGGTCGTTCGGGACACCACCCGCAGCCTGATGGATGTCGCGCAGTTCGACGATCCCCCCACCGAAATCGACCGAGACGAACCGCACTTGAGACTTGGCCAAAGCCTCGGCAAGTTGCACCACCTTTTTGAGTTCAGCGGGAATCTGAAATTGGCTGTAGAGCTCCTGGCACTCTTTCGTGGTGCCATCGGCCCATTGCTGTTCTTGTCGCCGGATCAGATCCTGGGTGATCTTGTCGGTGTAGCCCCGAATGCGGCATCGTTCGAGCAGCACAGTTCGTTGCCGTTCGATTTCTTTCGCGACTTCGGGAAAATCCTTCGGCCGCAACCAGCCCGATTCCGGGCGACCATCTGAAATCAGCACCACGGTGACTGGCATCCCAGACGGCAGCTTCGACACCATTTGCTGTCCCAGTTCCAACGCCATGTCCATCGGCGTGGCTCCGGCGAGCTTTGGGAATTCCTTCAACACGCGATGCTTGAGCGTGGTCCATTCCGAAGTGGGAAGCCCATCATCACCGGCGAAGACGGTCAGTCCGTCCGATCCGCCGAAGTTGATAAATGCCACCTTGGTTTGATCCCCCGAAAGCTGCAACAGGTCGAGGAACTGCAACTCCATCGCCTGAGTCTGATCCGGCGGGTCGAGTTGGCTGAACGACGGGGATCGGTCATTCAGAAACAGAACGACTTGTGCGGCCAGAGTCTTCGACGTGCTGATCACCGTCATCACCATCATTACCAACAAGCACTTCGCGAATCGCAACAAGATAGTTCGCGGAACCCAGTACACATTTTTCAAGACGGAACGCATGGAACACCTCCTGCAAGGCAAGCAGAGAACCGCTTGCGAGCTAACGAACCGTGAGAGACAGCGGCACGACCACCGAGCCGCCAAACTGCGAACTGACACGCATATCAGCCGTGTATTTGCCAGCGGCCTGGGGCGCGATCACGAAGCCCTTGCCTGATGCACTGGCGGAACGAGCGATCTTGGCGCTTTCCTTCCACACGAAATCACTGCTGAACTCAGCGGGGCGACCATCCGGCCCCGTGACGTTCTCAAACTGAACCGTGAGCGTGTCGTCGGCATCAGCGTCTTCCGCGAGCCGACACTTCAGCGCGAACTCCACGACGTCGCCGCTGGACGCCATCAGAGCCAACTTCATCGGTGACACCGACAACATCACCGGCCCGCCCGCTTCCTCGACAACGTTCAGTCGAATCGGAATCGAAACCGCTTCCACGTCGCCGCGGCGCACCATGACGTTGCCCGTCACCTGACCTCGGATCCGAATCAGCGGTGACACCACGACTCGCATCTTGAGATTGCGCTCGGCCTTGCTCGGCAGTTCAATCTGCTCTTCAGCGACGGTGAGTTCGATGTCGTCGGTCATCTGCTTCGAGCCAGACCACTGCTTGGGCGGCACCAACGAGATGTCCTTGATGGCGTTCGGCGACCGGTTCGCCAGCCGAAAAGTCCGCGTGACGGCTTGACCGACACCGACCGCTCCAATTTCGACCGGCGCTGCCGAAAGCGGTTCGGTCACGTTCAAAACCAAGTCGAGCTTCCACTCACGTCCGAGTTCCGGAGCCTTGTCGCGAATCACCAGTCGTCCGCGATATTCGCCAGCGACGACATTCATCACGCTCGCCGTGAGCTTCAACGCCGATGGCGCACGACTCGTGGGAGACACACTCTGCGGATCGCTGCGGACTTCGACGGTTCCGTTCAGCCCCGACAAATCGGTGACGTCGATCGCGTACTCGAACGGCTCGTCGTCCAAGCTCGACAGTTCGACCGACGTGAGCACGTTCCCGGCATTGGCGGCGACTTTGCCGAAGCTGATTTCTTTCAGCTTGGCGAGCTGCAACCCTTTCGACTTCGGCTCGACAACGAACCGAAACGGAACCGACAACGGTTCCGCGAGCAACTCGCTGTTGGCACGAATGACGAGCGACCCGCGATGAATACCCATCTCGGTGGCCTCGAAGTGCAATTCGACGCGTCCCTCCTGCGAGGATGCTTCGACGAGCCGTAGCCCCATCACGTCGGCCGGTAACTCCACCGTGATCCCCGTCACGGCTTGATTGGATTTCTCGACGCCGATCGCCAACGTCGCAGAGAAAGCACCGACCTTCGTGGTGAGTTCCAATCGCTCCGGCTTTGAGGTCAAGTTCACCGGCTTCGTCGCGACGATGGCCTGCTCGGTGTCCGACGTGAAAACTGCCCCTTGGGGAGTCGTCACCGTCGCGTGACCATGAAGGCTCAACGCGCCTTCTTGGACCCGCACCTTCACCGTCGCCTTCAGTTGGTGCTCATCCGAG
>CAYSHJ010000637.1:0-6167 GCA_964430385.1 uncultured Planctomycetaceae bacterium | reverse complement strand
GCCGAAAAGCCGCTTCGAGCCTGACGCCGACACCCTCGCCCTGTACCACTTCGACGAAGGCCAGGGAGAGGTCTTGAGGGACTCCTCCGGCAACAACCATCACGGCCAGATCGTCGCCGCGAAGTGGGTCAAGCCGGATGGCTCGCCGATCACGCCCTCCGATCCCGACCGCCGCGCGGCCGAGAGGGTGCTGTCGATCGGTAGCATACTCTACATCACGGAGAACGGTCAGGAACGGCGGATCACGGCTGTCGGCGACTTGCCCCCGGGCGCGTTTGCACTCAAGTTCGTGGACCTGCAGTATAACCCGAAGGCGACCGACGCGGGTCTGGTCCACCTCCAGGGCTGCAAGAACCTCACGGGGCTTGGTCTGCACTACAGTCCCCAGGTGAGCGATGCGGGTCTGGCTCAATTCAAAGATTGCAAGAACCTCACGTACCTTTGCCTGGGCAGTACAAAGGTGACCGATGCAGGGCTGGCCCACTTCCGGGATTGCAAAAACCTCACGCAACTTAATCTCCCCAATACCCAGGTGAGCGATGCGGGGTTGGCCCACTTCAAAGATTGCAAGAACCTCACGAACCTTGATCTGGGCCAAACAAAGGTGAGCGATGCGGGGTTGGCCCACTTCCAGGGCTGCACGAACCTCACCGACCTGATTCTGTTCAATACCCAAGTGAGCGATGCGGGGCTGGAGCGTCTCGCCGAATACACGAAGCTCGTTTCCTTAAACGTCTTAAAGTCGAAGGTCACCGAGGCTGGCGTGAAGAAGCTCTCGCTCGCGTTGCCGGGGTGCAAGATCCAATGGGACGGCGGCGTGATCGAGCCGCTGGTTGCCATTGGCCCGATGCCGCCCATTGCCAAGGCCGCGTTCGATGCCAAGCAAGCTCGGGCGCATCAAGAGGCGTGGGCCAAGCATCGCGGCACGACGGTCGAGACAATCAACTCGGTCGGCGCGAAGATGATCCTCATCCCGCCCGGCGAGTTCCTGATGGGCAGCACCGACGAACAAATCGCTGCGGCGTTGAAAGCGGCGTCCGAAAGAGGCAAGAATAATCCTGCCGAGTTGAAATCGATCGCAGCGTCCCAGGACAAGCTTTCCAAAATCGAGCAGCCGCAGCATCGCGTGGTGCTGACCAAGCCGTTCCTGATGGGGGCCACGGAAGTCACCATCGCCGAGTTTCGCCGATTCGCCGACGCGACCGGATTCCAATCCGACGCCGAACGCTTTGGATTTGGAGATGCCAGCGGCAAGGAACTGAATGACTCGAATTTGAGGATGCGCGGCTGGAGTTGGCGCACGCCGCGAAATCCAGCGACGGAGGATTCGCCCGCCGAGCAAATCTCATGGAACGATGCCTGCGCGTACTGCAATTGGCTCAGCGGGGAGGAAAACCGCCGGCCGTAGTATGAATCCGATGGGCAAGATGGCTGGGTCGTTGCGGCGCAAGCCGACGGCTACCGCTTGCCAACGGAAGCCGAGTGGGAATACGCTTGTCGGGCCGGCACGACGACGATCTTTTCGTTCGGCGACGACTACGCGCGAATCAATGACTTCGCCTGGGATTCGGCGGCGTCTGTGAACCGAGCGCAGCCGGTCGGCCGAAAGAAGCCGAACGCATTTGGCCTGTCGGACATGCACGGCAATCTGTCCGAGTGGTGCCAGGATTTCTACGAAGAGAGTTGGTACGAAAAGACAACCACCGCCGATCCTCGCGGCCCCGTGATCGGTTACGCTCGGTCGATCCGCGGCAGCAGCATTACGGGAAGTCCTGCCTCGCGAGGATCGGCGTTTCGTTCGGCGCTTGGGCCGACTTTCCGCGCCGGTTATACCGGCTTCCGCGTCGTGCGGGTGCTCGCCGCCCCGGCAGATGTTCCGGGGCGTGAGCTGAACGTCACAAAGATTTCGCCGCACGAAAAATTTCCGCTGCTGAAGGGGCACGAAGGACCGATCAAGCGGATTCGGTTTTTGCCCGATGGAAAGCAATTCCTTAGTGTGGCGTGGGATCAGACCGCCCGGCTGTGGAATGCCGAGACCGGTGAGCAGGTTCGGAAGTTTGAGGGAGCGGGCGCTGACAAGACGCTCAACAATCTCGCGGTCTCACCGGACGGCAAGCGATTGGCGGTGGGTGGGTCGAATTATCGGGTCTATCTGTTCGACATCGTGACCGGCCAGCAGGAGCGGGTCATCACTTTCAACGATCAGCCGTCCATGAGCGGGATGACGTTCTCGGCCGATGGCCACTCGTTGTTCGTCGCGAATGCCCGCGGACTCTTGCACGAATTTCAAGCCGCGAACGGAGCAGCGTTGGCGACGCTGAAACTCATCGAGCCGCGTGCTTCGGAAATCGTGCCGCCGCCGCAGGTCATTCCCGATCAGAGAATCTCGGTCATCGTGCCGCTGCCCGACAACCAGCATTTGCTCATCGCGGCCTACGCCGAGAAAGAGCTGTTGTTGTGGGATCGGGCGAAGAAGGAGATCACGTAGCGCTTCGCCTGGACCGAGCCGTATCAAACCACGCGGTCGCTCGCGCTGTTCGCGGACGGCGAGCGCTTCGCCAGCACGCACACCAACGGCATCGTGCGGATTTGGTCGCTGAAGACGGGCGCAGAACTGAAGCGTTTCACGGCTCACGAAGGCAAAGCCATCGCCGCGACCGACGTGATCCCGCTGCACAACGACCGCTGGCTGCTGACGCTCGGCGATGACAAAGCCATCCGGCTGTGGAACGGCTCGTCGTTCGAGAAGCTCGACGAAGCGACCACCGAGCAACTGGCCACGGGCGTCGGAGCCGTCAGCTCCGACGCCCGCACGCTCGTCACCGGAGCCGGCTGGCGGCTGACCACCCAATCCGAATACGACCAACACCACGATCTACATGTCTGGCGACTGCCGGTTCCTTCTGCCTCGAATCAAGCCGCGACCTTAACCAACGCGCTGGGCATGGAGTTTCTTCCAACAAGAAGTCCACCTGTGGACTCCCCGGCGCTTACAGTTCTGGGTATCTTTGGAACTGGGTTGAATGAACAAGGACAACTGACATGCAGATCGAGCGAATTACCCACGATCCGGCGGTCATGGGCGGGAAGCCTTGCATCCGCGGCCTGCGTGTGACGGTGGGAACCATTCTGGGATTGCTGGCCAGCGGCAAGTCGCGCGAGCGGATTCTGCAAGCCTACCCGTACCTTGAACCTGAAGACATTGATGCGGCCTTGGCCTATGCCGCTTGGCGACTCGAAGAGCGGGAAGAGCCGTTGGTTGTCACATGAGCGTGCAACTCGTTATCGACATGAATTTGTCGGTGGAATGGGTCGCCGAACTCGCGAAGCACGGCTGGTCTGCGGCCCACTGGTCCACGCTCGGCGACCCACGCGCTGAGGACTCTGTCATTATGAATTGGGCGCGGGCCAATGGTTATGTCGTGTTCACTCACGACTTGGTTTTCGGCACCATGCTCGCCCTGACGCATGCAACCGGGCCGAGCATCCTACAAGTCCGTGGCCAAGACGTATTGCCCGAAGACCTCGGGACCGTTGTGGTCGCTGCCCTGGGTCAACACGAGGCGGCACTGGCAGCGGGCGCTTTGGTCGTCGTCGATGCGAAAAAATCCCGCGTTCGTGTATTGCCGCTCTAGCGGCGGACCATCACCGCGCGAGTTCCGTGCATCCGATCTCGCTTGGCTGGGATCAGCTTCGAGTTGGGTGCATGCAACCCTACTCGAACACGACATCGGCTGACATTCCGGGACGGAGTTGGCTGGCGGAGTCGGTTAGTGTCACTTTGATGCGGAACACTTGCTTGGATCGTTCTTCGGGAGTCTGCACATTTCCGGGCAGGAACTCGGCCTGGCGGGAGATGAACGAGATCGTGCCGCGAAAGCGTTCATTTGGCAGGCTGTCGACGGTGACCTGGACCTCTTGGCCGATTTGCAGGTTCAAGCGGTTTTCGGGCACGTACGCGCGCACCCACAAGCGCGACGTGTCGACCAGTGACAGCACGGGCGAGTTCGCGCCGACCAAATCGCCCGGTTGCAGGTCGAGCGCTTCGACGACGCCATCCACGGGAGCGGTCACGCGGAGTTCGTCGAGTTGCCGCTGGATGGCTTTCGCCGCCGCGGTCGCCGATGCCACGGCGGCCTTGGCTTGAGCCACCTCTTCGCGGCGGTATCCGTTCCGTTTGAGTTGCCATGCCTGGTTCGCCTCGTCCCACTGAGCTTCCGCTTCGTCGAGGTCTTCTTCGCGCGTGCCTCGTTCGTACTTTTCGAATTCGGAGCGGCGAACCTCCAGCAGTGATTGCTTGACTCGCAATTCGGTAGCGGCTTGGTCCAACTCATCCGGCGTGGCGGCCTGCTTAGCGTACAGCGCTTCGACGCGTTGATGCTTGAGCTTCGCGAGTCCCAACTCCCCTTGAGCCAGTTCGACCTGCGATCGCGCGACGGCCAAGTCTTCCGCGCGTGTGCCGTTCTTCAGCTTCTTGACGAACGCGGCCAACTGATCGTGTCGAGCCTTGGCTTGAGCGATCTCTTCGGGACGAAACCCGGCCGTCAGTCGTTCGGATTCCGCTTGTGCCTCGGCCAACAGCGCATCCGCTTGAGCCTTTTGCTCCAAGAGCTGGAACGGTTCCAGCTCCACGAGCAGTTCGCCACGTTGCACGTTTTGGCCCTCCGCGACGGGCACGGCTTTGACGCGACCGCCGACTCGTGAGCCGACTCGAATCTCATCACTTTCGATGAAGCCCGACACTTTCAATGGGCCACTTCGTCGCTGACTTTGAAACAACATCATCAGCAATACGGCCGAAACAGCGGCGATCACCAGCAAACGCTTCTGCATGGAAGGTGGCACCCACAAAAAACTTGAATGGCTTGTCGGCGTGACCGGCCAGCGGCTTCGCACTCGGAAGACAACTCGGTCACGGCGAAGCGGAGTCTATTTCGACACAGCTTTATCGAGAAGGATTGGCAATCCGTCCGACGGAGGGTTACGGTCTTGCCGCGTAAGTTGGTGATCCTGCAAGCGAGCTTGTTGACGGCCAGCGCGGACCATCGTAGGTTGGCGGCACACATCGAATGAGGTTCGCTCATGTTTTCCGAGAATGCTCCCCTGACCGCCGCGGCGATGTACGAGTCGCTCGTGGAAAGTCTGCCCCTGAGTATTTTCCAGAAGGACCGTCAGTTTCGGTTCCTGTTCGGCAACCGGCGGTTCTGCGAGGCCTTGGGACGCACGCTGGACGAGATTCGTGGTCTCACCGACTTCGATTTCTTTCCGTCGGAGCTGGCGGAGAAATATCGCCAGGACGATGCCCAAGTTCTGGAGACGGGAACGCTGTTCGAAGCGGTCGAGCAGAACACCGGTGCCGACGGGGTGACTCGCTACGTCCAAGTTTTGAAAGCGCCGATCCGCGACGGATCGCAGCGAATCGTCGGCGTGCAAGGGATCTTTTGGGACATCACCGATCGCAAGATCGCCGAGGATCGACTAAAGGACGCACATGCGTTCCTCGACTCGATCGTCGACAACGTGCCGATCATGCTCTTCGTCAAAGAGGCCGAGCAGCTGCGCTTTGTGCGGTTCAACCGCGCTGGTGAGGAGCTGTTGGGCCTGCGTCGCACGGATGTGCTGGGCAAGTGCGACTTCGATTTGTTCCCGCGCGACGAGGCCGAGTTCTTCACGCAAAAGGACCGCGAAGTCCTGGCCGGTGGGGCAATGGTCGAGATCCCCGAAGAGATCATTGAGACCCGGGATCATGGCACTCGAATTCTACACACCAAGAAGATTCCGGTGCTGGACGTCAACGGCCGGCCGCGATTCCTCTTGGGGATTTCCGAGGACATCACCGAGAAGCGCCGCACGGAACAGGCGTTGCGCGAAGCGAAGGAGGTCGCCGAGGCGGCCAGCCGCGCGAAGAGCGACTTCCTGGCCAACATGAGCCACGAGATTCGCACGCCGATGAACGCGGTGCTGGGCATGACGGAGTTGTTGCTCGACACGCCGCTCGACGAATCGCAGCGCGATTACCTCCGCACGGTGCGTGAGTCGGGCGAAACTCTGCTGGACTTGATCAACGACATCCTGGATTTCTCCAAGATCGAATCGGGAAAATTCCTCCTCGATCGCATCGAATTCAACCTGCAAGACACGCTCGGCGATACGATGAAGACACTGGC
>CAYSHJ010000636.1:0-1577 GCA_964430385.1 uncultured Planctomycetaceae bacterium | reverse complement strand
CGGACCTCGAAAAATCGTTGCGGTTCGAGGACGGCGATCCGTGGCGGCTGCAAATCCGGATTGAATCTCACGACGTCGAACAGCGCTGGGAGATCTCCGGGAGCTTGACGCGCGGCGATCAGAGCGTGCCGCTCACAGACGCCGTGCTGTCGTTGTCCGATGGGATTGTGTTGTTTCAAGACCGCCTGGCGCGGCTGGAAACGGGCGGCGACTTTAGTTGGATCGACGTGCTGCGGCGGAATCACGTGATCCAGGTTCCGTACGCGAAGCGGGACGATTTCGTGGCCGCGTTATCTCGCTTATCGCAGCTTCCACGGACAGCGTTGCCGGAGAATCTGCAATACACCGAAGTCCGCGTAGCCCCGCGCGCAAAGCTCGTGGTCAAGCCTTACAAGGGCTTCTATCGAACCGACGCAGATAAGGTGATGGCGCAGGTCAGCTTTCTCTACGACGACGTCACGGTCAATCGCGATCAGAAGACCGGAGCCATCGCCGATCGCCAGTCTGGTCGGCTGTTGATTCGCGACCGCGACGCCGAGGCTCGGCTGCTCACATCGCTGTTCGATCTGCAAAAGCTCGGCGTGAAAGCCTATCGTGACTCCTACAGCTATTACGCAACCGACAAGTCCAGCGAAGCCGACATCGAATTCCCGCGCAAGGCACTGGGAGACGTGGTGCATCGCCTGGTTAAGAACGATTGGCAGGTCGAAACCGACGGCAAGCTGATGCGGCGGCCGGGAGCCTTCGAGTTCTCGGTGACCTCCGGTGTGGATTGGTTCGAGCTGCAAGGGGAATTCGACTTCGGTGGTGTGAAGGCCGAATTGCCCGACTTACTGAAGGCCCTGCGCGACGGCCACAAGTTCGTCACGTTGCAGGACGGCTCGCAAGGGTTGCTCCCGGATGAGTGGCTGAAAAAGTATGGCCGTTTGGCGAGTTTGGGAGACGCCCAGCAGGGCCGCTTGCGGTTTTCGACCGCGCAGGGCGTATTGCTCGATGCGCTGGTTGCCGCGCAGCCGGAAGCGAAGGTCGATCGCAACTTCGCCGAGTTTCGTCAGAAGCTTCGGTCGTTCGAGGGGGTCGCGCCGCACGATCCGCCGCCAGCATTCACCGGCCATTTGCGCGAGTATCAGCGCGAAGGGCTCGGCTGGCTGCACTTCTTGCGCGACTTCCGCTTCGGTGGTTGCTTGGCCGACGACATGGGCCTAGGCAAGACAGTGCAGGTGCTGGCCCTGTTGGAAGCCCGTCGCACGCGCGAGCTGCCGTCGAATCAGCCGCATCATCCGTCGCTGGTCGTGGTCCCCAAGAGCTTGGTCTTCAATTGGATTGAGGAAGCCAAGCGTTTCGCGCCGCAATTGCGAGTGCTCGACTACACCGGCACGGGACGTCACGACTTTGAAAACCTGGAGCAGGCCGGCGACATCGTGCTCACGACCTATGGCACGCTCCGCAAAGACATCATCAAGTTGAAGGACATCCGGTTTGATTACGCCATCCTGGACGAATCTCAGGCGATCAAGAATTCCGCCTCGCAGTCGGCCAAGGCGTGCCGGCTGATTCAGGCCGATCACCGTCTGGCC
>CAYSHJ010000635.1:0-1949 GCA_964430385.1 uncultured Planctomycetaceae bacterium | reverse complement strand
GCCCCTTTCATCGCCAGCTTCATCGAAGCAAATTCTTTGCCGTTCTTCTTCAGCGTCTTCTCGTCGACAACTTCCCACACCTTGATGTTCTTCGGCGCGTCGTCGTAGTGCGACGCGCCGGTGTCGGCGACGTACAGTTTTTTGTAGTCGGGCGAGAAGCAGATGCCGTTGGGTTTGAAGATGTCATCGGCCACCTGATGCAGCTTCGACGTCTTGGCGTCAATGCGATAGATCGCTTCCTTCTGGTACGGCTGCGGCGAGTCGCCCTTGGCTTTGGCCCCTTCGTAGTTCATCAACGCTCCATAACCGGGATCGGTGAACCAGATGTCGCCGTTGGGATGTACGGCGCCGTCGTTGGGAGCGTTCAGCGACTTGCCGTTGAACTCAGACGCCAGCACCCTCACTGAGCCGTCGTGCTCGTAGCGCACGACGCTGCGAGTTCCATGCTGAAACGCAATCTGTCGCCCGAAAAAGTCAAACGTATTGCCGTTGCTGTTGCCCGCCGGGTTGCGGAAGACGCTGACGTGGCCGTCCTCTTCCAGCCAACGCATCTGGACGTTGTTCGGGATGTCGCTCCAGAGCAGATACCGGCCGACACCATTCCACGCCGGGCCTTCGGCCCACAGCATCCGGTCGCTGTGATACAGCCGCTGGATTGGCGTGTTGCCCAGCGCGTACTTCTTGAATCGCTTATCGAGCGTGACGATGTCCGAGTCGGGATATCGCGCCGGGGGAGCATTCGGCCCGAAGTCGCGAGCCAACGTTTGCCGAGCCACGGTGATTGCGGTCAGAGCGGCGGCGGTGGTCAGGAAGGAACGTCGATCTGTGCGAGGTGTCGTTTCCATGAACCGGTCTCCTTGGGAAGTTCGCGGTGAGCAAGCGGTCCGCTTGGATGAGATACAGCCACACGCTGGCAGCCGTGATCCTCCGGCCGCGAGCTCGCAACAAGCTATCAATCGCCGTCCCGCACCACAAACACCGCATCACCGAAGAATCTGGCTTGCGGCCTGTTGGGTGTGCGTTACGCTGGCTCGCCGTGGGACGTATCCTGGCTGCCGGTTGGAAGGTCAACCCACTTTTCACCGAACAGGCGACCGGAGATTTGCTCATGACTCCTTTGCTGAAACCACAACGCCGCGCCGAGCCTCGCCCTGCGAACAGTCCGCCGCCGTTGGAGCCGGGAGACCTGCTGAACCGCGATGAATTCGAACGGCGTTACCACGCCAGGCCACAGGTCAAAAAGGCGGAATTGATTGAAGGAGTCGTGCATATGCCGCCGCCCGTTCGCTGGAACCAACACGCTGTGCCGCATGCCGACTTTATTGGCTGGCTCGTCTTCTACCGCACGTACACACCCGGCGTGATGGCCGGTGACAACGGATCGTTACGGCTAGACATGGACAACGAACCGCAGGCGGACGCCGCGCTGATCATCGATCCCGAGTGCGGCGGTCAGGCACAGCTCAGTGAAGACGATTACATTGTGGGGGCTCCCGAATTGGTTGCCGAAGTCGCGGCCAGCAGCATCAGCTTGGACTTGCACGCCAAGCTGCGCGTGTATCGGCGTAACCAAGTCCGCGAATACATCGTTTGGCGAGTTCAGGACCAACAAGTGGATTGGTTCGTCCTGGAGGGAAGCGAGTTTCGGCCGTTGGCTCAGTCCGGGGATGGGCTCTTGTGCAGCCCGGGGTTTCCGGGCTTGTGGCTGGATGGCGCTGCGCTGGCCCGCCACGACATGCCGCGCGTGTTGCAGGTGCTGCAAGACGGCGTCGCCTCGCCGGAACACGTTCAATTTGTGGAACGATTGCGCTCTGCGTCGCCATCACGCTCCGAAGATTGAACATGTCACGCGGAGCGGCTGCGAAAAAATTGGCGAGCGGGGCGGCGTCAGCCCCCCGGTGGTCACGATGGCCGCTGAAAACCGGGGGGCTGACGCCGCCCCGCTCGCC
>CAYSHJ010000634.1:0-11043 GCA_964430385.1 uncultured Planctomycetaceae bacterium | reverse complement strand
ACAGACCGGCTTTTTCGACAAAGCGGACGCCGCCGCACTGAATCAAAAACTGCTCGATGAGGTTTTGTCCAACGGTCAAGCTTGTTCGCACAGTCCGAACGACGGCAGCGACGTGCAAGTACCGACGAACGATTTGATTGTGCTGGCTTCGTTGCAGCAGTCGAAGCAGTGCGTCGGGGTTGTGGAAGTCTTTCAGCGAGTCGACACGCCGGCCGCAGCGCGTCCTGGTTTCTTGCAGTTCATCGAGCAGATGTGCGGCTATGCCTGCCGGTATCTCGATCGTCAGGCGGCTCCGAAGCCGACGATCGAGGCACGCGCCAAGGTGACCGAAGAATTCGAACAATTCCTGCTGCAATTGCATCGCGGTTTGGACGTCGCTGAGATTGCGGCCACGGCGGCCAATGATGGCCGAATGCTTCTCGGCTGCGATCGTCTGAGCGTCGCCGTGCAGTATGGCAAGAAAACCGTCATTAAGGCCATCAGCGGTCAAGACGCCGTGCATCAGCGCGCCAATCTCGTCAAGCGCATGGCGTCGATGGCCAACAAGGTCATCCTGATGCGCGAGCCGTTGACCTACACCGGCAAGCTCGATCACTTGCCCCCGCAGATCACGACTCCGCTGGCGGACTACATCCAAGAGAGCGGCTCGCGGATGGTGATTGTGTGGCCGTTGTTCGAAAGCGAGCCGCTCGTTCAGCCTGACGACAAAGCGGTCAAGAAGAAAGACAAGCCGAAGAAACCGATCGGCGGCTTGATCATCGAACAAATCTCTGAAAGTCAGCCCCGTCCCGGCATGCAGGAAAAAATCGAATCGCTGGCCGATCACGTGTCGGAAGCGCTCTTCAACGGATTGACGTATCGCCGGCTGTTCTTGTTGCCATTGTGGAAATTCTTGGGCAAGTCGTTCCGCTTCATGGAAGGTCGCGGCAAGCTAAAGGTGCTGGCCTGCGTGCTGGCAACGGCGGCGTTGATCGCCGCGATGTGCCTCGTGCCGTGGGACTATCGCGTCGAAGGCGAAGGCCGGCTGATGCCTGTCTTGCAGAAAGATATCTTCGCGCCGTGGGACGGCCGCGTCGTGGAGATCTTCGTCAAAGGTGGCGACAAGGTCGAAAAGGACGAGCGGCTACTAAGGCTTTTCAGCGATGAGCTGTATGCGCAATCGCTCGCGGCGGAGAATCAAGTCAAGGAAAAGCGGCAAACGCTGGCGAGTCTGCAAGCCGAATTCGAGGACGCACGAAAGCAAGGCAACAAGCTCGAAGAGCTCCGGTTGGAGGGCAAGATGAAGTCCACCGAGGTCGAATGGAAAGGGGCTCGGATCCTGTCGGAAACTTTGAAAGAACGGCTTGACAATCTCACGGTCGTCGCTCCACAAGCCGGCACGATCGCGACGTTCGAAGTCGAGCGGCAGCTCAAAGACCGTCCGGTTCGCCGGGGCGAATTGCTGCTCGAGATCAAAGACGAAACCAGCGACTGGTGGCTGCAATTGGAAGTCGCGGAGCACCGTATGGGCCACTTATTGCGTGCGGTGAGGGCCAATGAGGAAGCCAAATCGGGACCGCTGGCCGTCGAGTACGTTTTGGCCACGAATCCGGAAGACCGCTTCCAAGGGACGCTGACGCCCGAAAACGTCGAGACGCGGTCGAATGCCTCCAGCGCGAAGGACGCGGCCGTCGTGCGGGTTCGCGTGGATATCAACAAGGAAGACTTGATCAACCAAGCTGATCGCACAAATCGCTGCCGCATTGGAGCCGAAGTCCGGGCGAAGATCAGTTGTGGCCCACGCAGTCTCGGCTATGTCCTCTTCGGCGATGTCGTCGAATTTGTCCAGAAGTATCTCTGGCTCTGAAGTGACCGCCGTGGACTACGAAAAGCTCGGTGTTTTCTATCTCGGCAAGCGTTTTGACCTGGCGACGCAGCAGGCGAAACCGGAGTATTTGCTCTACGACGCCAAAGACTTGACAACTCACGCGGTCGTCGTCGGCATGACCGGCAGCGGGAAGACGGGCCTCGGTTTGACGCTGCTCGAAGAGGCCGCGATCGACGGGATTCCGGCATTGATCATCGACCCGAAGGGCGATCTTGGAAATCTCTTGCTGACGTTTCCGCAATTGCGAGCCGACGACTTTCGTCCGTGGATCGATGCGGCCGATGCCACTCGCAAGGGCTTGACGCCTGACGAAGATGCCGCACAAACGGCGGAGACCTGGAAAGACGGGCTGGCCAGTTGGGATCAGTCTCCGGAACGAATCGCGAAGTTTCGCGAGGCCTGCGATGTCACGATTTACACGCCCGGCAGTCAGGCGGGTTTGCCGCTGGCGATCGTGCGATCGTTCGCGGCTCCGCCGCCAGCCGTGTCGGACAATAGCGATGCGATGCGTGAGCGAGTCTCCGCAGCGGCGGCTGGCTTGCTGGCCCTGTTGGGTATCGACGCCGATCCGGTGCGCAGCCGCGAGCACATCTTGCTGACGAACCTGTTTGACCGCGCCTGGCGAGCTGGCAAAGACCTCAACATCGGGCAGCTCATTCGAGACATCCAGTCACCGCCGTTTCAGAAGGTCGGCGTGATGGACCTCGAATCGTTTTTCCCCGCGACCGAGCGTTTCGCGCTTTCGATGAGCCTCAACAACCTGCTGGCGTCGCCCGGCTTCTCGGTTTGGATGGAGGGCGAACCGCTGGACATTCAACGGCTGTTGTGGACCGTCGAAGGGAAGCCGCGACTCTCGATCCTGTCGATCGCCCACTTGTCCGACAGCGAGCGAATGTTCTTCGTGACGATTTTTCTCAACGAAGTCATTGCTTGGATGCGAAGCCAGTCAGGCACTAGCAGTCTGCGTTGTTTGCTCTACATGGACGAGGTCTTCGGGTACTTTCCACCGATCGCGAATCCACCGTCAAAAACGCCGATGCTGACGCTGCTCAAGCAAGCTCGCGCGTTTGGTCTGGGTGTCGTGCTAGCGACTCAGAATCCGGTTGATCTCGACTACAAAGGGCTGTCGAACTGCGGCACGTGGTTCCTCGGCCGCTTGCAAACGGAGCGTGATAAAGCCCGCGTGCTGGATGGACTCGAAGGCGCGTCTGCCACGACCGGCCTGCGTTTCGATCGGGCCGAGTGCGACAAGATCCTCTCCGGACTCGGCAAGCGCGTGTTCCTGATGAACAACGTCCACGACGACGGGCCGACGCTGTTTCAGACGCGCTGGACGCTGTCGTTCCTGCGCGGCCCGTTGTCGCGCGATCAGGTCGACCAGTTAATGCGTTCGCGCCGCAAGGCCGCGTCGACGACATCGACTTCGACCACGTCGATCGGCGGCGTTCCGAGTACGTCGCCCGACGGGATCAGCGATCATCACCCAGTCTTGCCGCCAGACATCGCGGAGTACTTTATCCCCGTGCGAGACGAACTCGATGCCGGAGCGAAGCTGGTTTATCGACCGACGCTGCTCGGATTGGCGAAGGTCCGTTTCGCGAAGACGTCAGCTGCCATCGACACCTGGGACGACGTCTCGATGCTCGCAGTCGTCGCCGGTGACCTGGCGTTCGATCCTTGGGAGGAAGGCGATCTGTCGCACGACGGCCCGCCGGAATTGGAGAAGACGCCGCAAGACGGAGCGTTCTTCGCGCCGATGCCGGCTGACCTCGCCAAGCCCAAGAAATACAGCGCGTTGGCCACGGCTTTGAAAGAGTTCTTGTACCGCACGCATCGGCTGACGGTTTGGAAGAACAAGTCGCTGAAACAGACATCACAGCCTGGCGAGACTGAAGGAGACTTTCGCGCGCGTTTGGCACAAGGTCTGCGCGAGGAACGCGATCTCGACGTCGAGAAACTGCGGCAGAAGTTTGCTCCCAAAGCGGCGGTCTTGCACGAGCAACTCCGCAAGGCCGAGCAACGCAAGGCCAAGGAGCAGGAACAAGCGAAATCGCAAACGATGGGGACCATGCTGTCGATCGGCACGTCGTTGCTGAGCGCGTTTCTCGGCAAGAAGACGATGAGCGTCGGCAACGTCAGCCGAGCCGCCACCGCCGCTCGTTCCGCGACCAAACTCGGTCGCGAAAAAGCCGACGTCGGTTACGCCGAAGACAACATCGAGGCCGTTCAACAGCGTCTGCAAGACCTCGAATCCGAATTCAAAGCCGAGGTGGAGAAAATCCAACAGGCCTTGAACACGGACGCGATCCCGCTGGAAGAGATCACGCTGCAACCCAAGAAGGCCGACATCAACGTCTCGACTGTTGCACTCGTCTGGACGCCGTGGTCGGTCGACGCGAGCGGCAACGCGACACCACTGATTTGAAGAACATGGCTCTCGCACACGGATGTAAGAAAGGCACACAGATTGATTCATGATCCGTGTGCCTTTCTTACATCCGTGTGCGAAAGCAACCCGAACGCTTCAACCACGCAGCTTCTCAAACGCGTCGAGGATCAGCGATTCGGTTTCGTCCCAGCCGATACAGCCGTCGGTGATCGAGACTCCGTAGTGCAATAGCGACAGGTCGGCGGGGAGCTTTTGATTACCCGGAAAGAGATTGCTTTCGAGCATCAGTCCGATGATGCGGTCGTTGCCGGCGGCTCGTTGAGCGATCACGTCACGCCAGACGAGTGACTGTTTGCGATAATCCTTGTCCGAGTTCGCATGGCTGCAATCGACAGCGAATCGCGGACACAGCCCGGCGGCGTCGAGCTTTTCCGTCGTGATTATCATGTGCTCGGGCGAGTAGTTCGGTCCCGAGCGACCGCCACGCAGCATCAAGTGACCCCACGGATTGCCCTTGGTGTTGACGATGCACGTGTGACCGTCGCCGTCGATGCCCAGAAACGCATGTGGCGTGCGCGCGGCCAGCATCGCCTCGATGGCGATCTGCAAGCTGCCGTCTGTGCCGTTTTTGTAGCCGACCGGCATCGACAACCCGCTGGCCATTTGCCGATGCGTGGGCGACTCCGTCGTCCGCGCCCCGATCGAGGCCAGCGTGATCAAGTCGGCGATGTATTGCGGCGTGATCGGTTCGAGCAGTTCCGTCGCCGACGGCAAACCGAGTTCGCCAATCTCCAGCAGCAGCTCGCGCGCCAGACGCAGTCCGGTGGCGATGTCGAATGAATCGTTCAAATATGGGTCATTGATCAGCCCTTTCCAACCGACGATCGTGCGCGGCTTCTCGAAGTAGACGCGCATCACCAGAAACAATCGCTCGGCCACTTTGTCCGCCAGGGCTTTCAATCGCTGAGCGTACTCCATCGCCGCCTTGCGGTCGTGAATCGAGCATGGGCCAACGACGACCACGACGCGCTGGTCCTCGCCGGACAGAATCCGCTGCACGATCTGACGGCCTTCGATCACAGTTTTGTGGACGGCCGGCGTGATCGCCAGTTCGGTCTTCAGCAGCTTCGGCGCGATCAGCGGGACCGTGTTGACGACGTTAATGAACTGAGTCGGCTGCATGAGTTCCTCAGGAAATGGCCTCGCGGGGTTCGCCATAATAGCGGCGAACTCGGTAGGCTGCATGGCACCCCGAAGTGCCGTCGCTGCCAAGCGTCGTGATGTCCGGAAACAGCTCACTTGCGAGCGAATTTCTCGCGAATCCAAGTGCGAAAGCGTCGGATGATTTCGTTCTCGTCGGTCGATCACGCGACCGGGATGCGGACTCGCGGGATGCGAATTGACTTCAGGCGGTCGAGTTCGGCGTCGGCGTCGCGCATCGCACCTTCGGTGCTTTCGTGAGTCATGATCACCAGCGGGACAGTCGGTTGGCCGCCGGGGGTCGTGGCGGACTCGGCTTCCTTTTGAATGACTGACGCGATGCTGATGTTGCGACGGCCGAGGGTGTCGGCGATGTCAGCGAGGACGTGCGGGCGGTCTTCGACGTTGTAGCGCAGATAAAACCGGCGGCGCATGTCGGTCGCCGGGAGCAGCGGCAACGGTGAGTGCTCGCGCCAAATGTCGAGCCGCGTGAACGTCAGTTGTGCTCGGCCGACGGCCAGGTCGATCAGATCAGCCACGACGGCGGAGGCGGTCGGCATCTCGCCGGCCCCCGCTCCGGAATACCACAAGCGGCCAACGGCATCGCCGGTCAGCTCGATCATGTTGTACGCGCCGGAGGTCTTCGCGAGTGGCCGATCCGCGCGCACGAATGTCGGCTGCACGTGCATTTCGAGTTTGCCTTCGACAAGCCGCGCCGTGGCCAGCAGCTTGATGCGATATCCAAGTTCGGTCGCGTATTTCAGGTCGGCGAGTTCCAGTCTGTCGATCCCTTGCCGATGAAACGCTGGGACCGGAACCTTCGTGCCGAACGCGAGCTGGCTGAGCAACACCAGCTTTTGCGCCGCGTCGGTGCCGTCGACGTCGAGCGTCGGATCGGCTTCGGCGTATCCCAGTCGCTGAGCTTCGGCCAGCACGTCGGCATACGAGCGGCCCTTCTCGTGCATCTCGGTCAGGATGAAATTGCTGGTGCCGTTGAGGATCGCCTGAATCGAGGTGATCTGATTCGCGGCCATCGACTGCCCTATCGCCGCGATGATCGGGATACCTCCGGCGACCGCTGCCTCAAACGCGACCGTGCGACCAAGCTCGCGGGCGCGGCGAAAGAGTTCGTCACCGTGCTCGCACAGCAACGCCTTGTTCGCCGTCACAACATCTTTGCCAGATTCCAATAGCCGCAGCATGATCGTCCGCGCCGGCTCGAGGCCACCGACCAAGTGCAAGGCGATGTCGACCTCTTTGTCGGCGTAAACGGCTTCGAGATTGTCGGTGATCAACTCCGATGGCAATGACACGCCGCGCGACTTGCTCACGTTCGCCACGACCGCGCGACGTAGCTCGATGGACCGGCCCGCTCGACGAGCGATCCGTTCCGCATGATCGGTCAGAATCCGCGCGACACCGGTTCCGACCGTGCCCATTCCGAGTAATGCGACTCGCAGGGGAGATGCGGTTGCCATGCGACTCCTTTCCACTTCAATTCCTCAAAAATGTAGCTGAATTCGCCAGAATTCAGGCACAACGTCGATCGACATTCTGAATTCTTGCGAATTCAGCTACCACTTGGCGCGCGATCAGGATTGGGCGGCATGGTAGCAGTTGGCCTCGGTCGTGACAGTCGCGCACAATCCGAAACTTCGCATGAGTCCCCAATCAAGCGAGCCCCCGACGCAAGGTCGGAGGGGGCGGCAGTACTTCGCTTGTTTGAGAGTTAATCCGTCGCGTCAGCCGGCGGTCGCTGACATGGAGACCGCACCACGCGGCTCGACGGCGAACGCACAAACTGGCGATGGCGTGACGCCGGCCTATAATCCGCCGCCTGTGGGAGCCTGACGGACATGAACAATACGCTGGAACTGTTCACGAAACGCGAGCGACCGATCCGCATCGGGGCGGTCAGCTATTTGAATTCAAAGCCTTTGATCGAAGACTTGGCCGAGTTGGTTCGCGACGCCGAGTTAATTCTCGACGTCCCCAGCCGGCTGGCGGACGACCTTTCAGCCGGCGAGCTGGATGTCGCGCTGATCCCGTCGGTCGAAGTCTTGCGAGACGCGAACTACGAGATTGTCTCGGACGCCTGCGTGGCGACTCGCGGGCCGGTCTTGAGCGTCAAGCTCTACAGCCGAGTGCCCGTCGCTCAAATTCGGACGCTGGCGCTCGACGAAGGTTCGCGCACGAGCGCAACGCTTGCGCGAGTCATTCTGGCGGAGCGGTTTAGCGTTTGCCCGCAAACGGAACTGTTGCCACTCGGTTTCGCGACCCAAGACACGTCGGCCGACGCGGTGTTGCTGATCGGTGATCGAGCCATGACGCCACCGCGCGAACGATTTGTCGTGACTTGGGACTTGGGGGAAGAGTGGACGTGCTGGACTGGCTTGCCCTTCGTCTTTGCAATGTGGGCCGCTCGCGGCGACACCGATTTGGACGACGTTGAAGAAGCGTTGTCGCTCGCCCGCGATCGCGGTGTCGAGCGACTGGCGGACATCGCCCGGCGCGAGGCTCCGAAGCTGGCGATCTCCGAAGAGCTGGCGCGTTCGTACTTGACTCACAATTTGCACTTTCGAATCGGTTCGGCCGAGCAATCGGGATTGAAGCTGTTTCAAGAACTCGCCGTGAAATGGGGTCTGGCCCCTCAAGGAGTCGGCCTTGTCTTCCGTGACTGCCTGTCCGCCCGCTGAGGTCTGTGGATCGACATCGTCGCGTCGCGGCTGCGAGCGTCCGACGTTGACCGTCGATCGCGAACTGGTCGAGCGTTTGAACGATCAATTTGGCGGACGCTCGCCGTTCGGTCATTCACCGATCCGCGCGATCCTCGAAAAGGGGGTCGCGGGCGAACGGCTGTCGAATGCAGACGGGTTGAGGCTGCTCGAATCGCACGAACTTGTCTCGATCGGTATCGCGGCGAACGCGGTGACTCAGCGGCTACACCCGGAGCCGTACCGGACATTCAACATCGACCGCAATGTGAATTACACGAACGTCTGCTCGGCGGTGTGTGACTTCTGCGCTTTTTTCCGTCGTCCCAAAAGTCGCGAAGGGTACGTGCTGTCGAAGGAAGAAATCTTTCGCAAGATCGAAGAGACCGTCGCGCTCGGCGGCGATCAAATTTTGATGCAAGGCGGAATGAATCCCGACTTGCCGCTGGAATGGTACGAGGACTTGTTGCGGTCACTGAACGAACGCTTTCCGCGAGTCAACTTGCATGCGTTTTCGCCGCCGGAGATTTACGCGCTCAGCAAACTGGCGAAGCAGTCGGTGCGAACGGTGCTTGAGCGACTCAAGGCCGCGGGCTTGGGAAGCCTTCCGGGCGGCGGCGGCGAGATTTTGGCGGACCGCGTCCGAAAAGAAATCACTCGCGGCAAGGTGCTCAGCGATGACTGGATCGACGTCTGTCGGCAGTGGCATCTGCTGGGAGGCAAGTCGTCGGCGACGATGATGTTTGCACATGTCGAAACTCTGGCCGAGCGGGTCGAGCACCTTGAGCGGATTCGTCAGTTGCAGGACGAGACTGGCGGCGTCTCGGCCTTCATCTGTTGGACGTTTCAGCCCGAGAACACCGACATGGCGCACGTGTCGCCCGCCGGTGCGTTCGAGTATTTGAAGACGCAAGCGGTCAGCCGGCTATATCTCGACAACGTCAACAACATTCAGTCGAGCTGGGTGACGCAGGGTGAAAAAGTCGGCCAGATGGCGTTGCTTTTCGGAGCCAACGACATGGGGAGCCTGATGATCGAGGAGAACGTCGTCGCGTCGGCGGGGACCGTCCATCACCTCAGTTTAGAAACAATCAAGCGGTGCATTCGCGAAGTGGGCTACATTCCTCGCCAGCGGAACGTTTATTACGAATACATTGATGACGTCGATGAGGCCGATGTTTCGCATGAGGCGCGCCGAGTAAGCTTGCCGGTACTGAGCCTTTGATTTTCCAGGGGGACGGAATCCCGACGCCCCACCGCTCCGCGCCGGAGCATGCTAAACTACCGAGCACTTGCGCGTGTTCTCGCTCCCAGGTTGTGCTCGTTCCCAAGCTCTGCTTGGGAATGCCGTCTTTGAAGCTCCGCTTTGCGCTGCGGTGCCTGATCCCTTGCTTGTGCTCACCGCGCTGGAAGACCCAGCCGAGGCCCTCATGATCTCCGTCCGTAACCTCACGAAGGGATTCGACGACTTGCGTCGCGGGTTCGTGCCGGCGCTCGACAGCGTGAGCTTCGACGTGCCTCCCGGAGAAATCTTCGGACTGCTCGGCCCTAACGGCGCCGGCAAGACGACGTGCCTGCGAATCCTCAGCACAGTGCTCCGCCCGACGAGCGGCACTGCCACTGTCGCCGGTTACGACGTCACCGTTCATCCGGCTCAGGTCCGACAACGCATCGGGTTCATGTCCAACAACACCGGCATCTACGATCGGATGACGGCCTGGGAGATGGCCGAGTATTACGGTCGTCTGTACGGTATGACCGACGACGTGCTGCGGCCGCGACTGGAAACCATCTTCACCACGCTGCAAATGCAGGACTTCCGCGACGTGCTGGGGGCCAAGATGTCCACCGGCATGAAGCAAAAGGTGAGCATCGCCCGGGCGATCGTGCATGACCCGCCGGTGCTGATCTTCGACGAGCCAACCTGCGGACTGGATGTATTGGTCGCGCGCAAAGTCTTGACGACGATCAAGTCGCTCCGCGACCAAGGCAAAAGCATCATCTTCTCGACGCATATCATGCGCGAGGTCGAAAAGCTCTGCGACCGCATCGCAATCATTCACAAAGGTATCATTCTGGCGATCGGCACGTTGCCGGAACTGCAAGAACGGTATTCTCAGCCAGACACCGAAGAGTTGTTCTTCGACCTGATCGAGCGACACGACCAAGCGGAAGTCACCACTTAAGACGGATTTCCAATCCGTACCACAGACAGCAACCATGAATTGGAAAAACATCCAACTCATTTTCTTGCGCGAAGTTCGCGATCAGCTCCGCGATCGGCGGACGTTGTTCATGATCGCGGTGTTGCCGCTGCTGCTGTATCCGGCACTGGCCATCGGCATGTTGCAGATGACGTTGCTGTTCACTGAGCAACCACGCACGGTTGTCATTCTCGGTGAACAACATCTCCCGCCGCCGCAATTGCTCGATGGCGATCGCTTCGTATCGAACTGGTTCGTCAATCCCGCGGATACCGAAAAGCTGAAAGTCATCTCTGACTCATCCCCGTCGATGGACGAGAAGTCGCGGCAGCTCATCGAGCAAGCTCGACGAATTCGGGAAAAGGCGGAAGAGCGAGCGCGGTTTGAAATCAAACTGCGGCAACTGGAGTCCTCGCTGCAGCCAAGCGTCCGTGAGCAAGCCCAAACGCTGGATGCTTCGAGTTCCCAGGTCGCAGCGACCTCTCAGACGACGCTGCGGATCGCCGAGTTCAAAGCTCAACTTGCCACGCTTGACCATGAACTGACCGAGTTATTCGCGACCAGTCAGGTTCAAGTGCTGATTTTCATTCCGAACGGTCTGAAGGACAACATTGAGCGGGTCAATCAACTGATCGCCGAGCACAAGACGACGGCCGATGCCAACCTGTC